>CAZLZY010000012.1:0-18774 GCA_964564075.1 uncultured Spirochaetales bacterium | reverse complement strand
TCATCTATTGACTTGTTTAGAGCAAAGGAGTATTAAAGTCTCATGATTAAAATGGAACTAAAATCCCACACAATAAAAATAGGTCCCGGCTTCTATGCAAAACTCCTGATGATCGCAGGACCGGTCATACTTCAGAGCCTATTAAGCTCCTCACTCTCCTTCATTGACACTTTGATGATAGGGCAGCTCGGAGATGTTCAGCTTGCTGCTGTGGGATTGGCGAATCAGATGTTCTTCCTCATCCTGTTGATCCTCTTCGGTATCAGCAGCGGCTCCTCAGTCTTCATTGCCCAGTTCTGGGGAAGTCGTAATCTCCAGAAGATCCATCTGACTATGGGAATCTCAATGCTGATCGCATTTTCAGCCGGGATCCTCTTCTCTGCTACCTCCATTGCAGCACCTAAGTTCGTCATGAGTATCTTCACACCAGACCCGGCAGTGATCGAGGCAGGGGCCGACTATCTAAGACTAGTTGGGATCAGCTATATGTTCACTTCAGTATCGATGATCTTTGCATTTGCTCTTCGAAGTACTGAAAATGCACAAATACCTCTCTTTGGTACAGCAGTCTCCGTTGTGATGAATATCATACTCAACTATATTCTGATCTTCGGCAAACTAGGTTTCCCTGCTATGGGAATCTCAGGTGCAGCTATTGCCACTACGATCTCTCGTGGATTCGAGATGATGATCATTCTCTTCATCACCTATAAACAAAAACTTCCCGTTGCCGGATCGATTAAGAGTTTTCTTACGATCGAAAAAGTGTTCATTCCAAAATATTTCAAGACTGCGCTCCCTGTTATCGTCAATGAGATCGTCTGGTCTATTGGTATGATCGTCTATAAGATCGTCTTTGCACGGATGGGTACACAGGTGATCGCAGCAGCGAATGTGGTGGAGGCGATCCAAGGACTCTATTTTGTCGTATTCATGGGTACCTCCAGCGCCTGTGCCGTAATGATCGGGAACAGGATCGGTGAGAAACAGTATTCTATGGCAGAAGCTTATGCAAAACGATTCATGTTGATCGCTTTAGGGGTTGGTGCCATCATGGGGGGATTCATGATCCTTCTTGCACCGATCATTCCAAAAGCTTTCAATGTCTCTGATTCGATCATCATGACAACGACAAGATCCCTGATGATGATCGGTATCATCCTACCGCTGAAAGCTTTCAACATGCATACCATCGTCGGAATCCTCAGAAGTGGTGGAGATACGAAGATCTCTCTCATTCTTGAACTTTCTAGTGTCTGGTTTGTCGGTGTACCTCTTGCAATCGTTGGAGGACTGGTATGGCATCTTCCATTACATCAACTATATCTTCTATTAGCAGTTGAAGAGCTCTATAAGGCGCTCATGAGTACTATACGGATACGATCCAAGAAATGGATCAATGATCTTACAGATCTCTGATCATCCAATCACATCACTAACACCAGTGTTTTTATCTATGCAAATGTGTAGTTTGTGTGAAGTTTTATGTGGTGTTTGTGAAAGACATTGCCAAACAATTCACCATATTGCATACTAAGTTCATGAATACTATATATGTTGTTGAAGATAATGATGCCATTCGAGAGAGTCTCCATGCATACCTGGAATTATCAGGGTTCCTGGTGAAGTCCTTTATCAATATCAAAGAGATCGAACGAACGATCACTAGCGAGACCCCGGATCTAGCGATCCTAGATGTCATGTTACCTGATGGAGATGGTTTCCTGTTAGCAAAGCGTCTCCTCGCTCATCACAAGTTCCCTATCATCTTCATGACTGCCAGAAGTTCAGAATCTGACAGGATCATGGGATTTGAATTAGGAGCGGATGATTATATTGTGAAGCCGTTCTCTCCAAAAGAGCTCGTACTAAGGGTCAAAGCAGTTCTAAAACGAATAGAACAGTCAGAAACATCTTCTCAAATAGAGATGGACTGGATGCTTGATCAGGATACACTACATTTTGATAAATCTAGGCACAGTCTTGCCATCAATGATGAACTCGTGATACTAACAGCCGCTGAATGGAAGATCCTAGCACACCTCATCGAACACTTTAGTAGTGTGATATCAAGGGATCAAATACTTGAGTACTGTCTCGACTATTCCTATGATTCGAATGATAGGATCGTTGATACTCATATTAAGAATATCAGATCTAAACTGGGAAACTCAGGCTGGATATCAACTATACGTGGGTATGGATATGTGTTCACTGGTAAACAATAAAGGATAATAGTACTATGCGTTCACTTTTTTCAAAGATCTTCAGTTCTATCATTATCACGAGCATCTGTATGCTGATCATAGTCTTAGGATCTATGTATGTAGCAACGCGCATCTCTACAAATAAATGGAATGATAAGATCGTTGAGAACTATCAGGAGATCCTTGAAAAGAACCTAGCTTTCGCAGAAGAACAAGAATCATTGGGTCGTACGGTCATCTTCAAAGATATCATCATCAATTCGATCGAAGATAACAGGATCTCAGCGATCACCTTTACCAATACTGATGCAGAAGAGGGGTTCAGGTGGACCTCTGAAAAGGAAACAGCTGAAAGGCCTCCAAAAGACCTTAATAGAACGACATCTGAGATCCCCATTGAATATATGGGTGTGGCTACAGGGACAGTGGAGGTCATCACCTTATCGCCGAACAATTATGAACTCACAAAAGACTATATAAATAGGTTACTATTCACCCTGGTCATCAGTCTTATCGCATCAGTTATCATCTCATTGATCTTAGCCTATCTTCTATCAAAGAAGATCGCTACACCCATCACACAGATATCAAGATCTCTTGCCCAACTTACCGAAGGGATCAATTCTGCAGAGATCAATACAAATATACAGATCAAAGAGCTCTTTGATATCTCAAAAGCCGCTGAAAGACTCCAACAGGAGTTCATCTCAAATGAACGAAGTAGAGCTACCTGGTTGAACAACATCGGGCATGACCTCAATACTCCAGTCACATCACTGCGTGTCCAGATTGAAGGTCTTAGCGACCATGTCTTCACCCCATCTGATAAGATCTTCAATTCCATGAAGAATGAACTGACTATTCTGGGAAACAGGATCTCCTCTTTCATGGATCTGTCCCAATTGGACTCTCCGGACCTAGAAGTGGTCTATTCGAATATTCACAGCTCCGAATTCTTGCTCCCTCTGTTATCATCTTATGAGGAACTACAGAATAAGAGATCCATAGAGGTGGTTCATGAGATAGAGAATTTCACCTTCTCTTCTGATCTGGAGTTACTTACTAAAGCTACTGGAGCTATTCTAGAGAATGCATTCGCCTATACTCCAGATGGTGGGATCATTCGAGTCTTTGGGAAAGAAGTCCCAGAGGGAACCCTATTCATCATAGAGAATACTGGTAGGATCTCACCTGATATCCTGCCACAGATCTTCCATGAACTTATCAAAGATGATTTTTCTCGCGGAAGATCGGGAGCTGGACTTGGATTATCGGTAGTCAAGAGAATCACGACCCTACTTGAGGGTACGGTTACGCTTAAGAATACTGAAGATGCTATGGTACAGTGTAGACTCCTATTACCTCATAAGAGGTAATAGAACCGGTCAATATGCTATCAATCTTCATCAGGGCTGGAGAGGATATCCTCGAATCCAGCCTCTTCCTTGGAACCTACGACACCTACTAACAGATATTGTTTGGAGATCGGATCATAGATATAACTCTTCTTAAAATGAAACCCTACTATCTCTGAAGTTCGGGAGACGTGGGTCCTGATTCCGGTACAGAAGACCCGCTCTTCTCCGATCTGGATATGACTCTCTCCACAGGGCTTAATAGATATATCAGCTTCGATGATATATTGTATCTTCTGTTCTAACTCCGGAATGGAGATATCTGGTTTATCGGGAAAACTGATAACGAATCCATGTTTCACATCTGAATGGAGTACTGGGTTATGGTAATCATAATCTTCACTAAGCACCATACTCGTTATATCTTCAGCAGAGTGTGCCATAAGGCGATATCTGATAGTCTTGTGGACGACCTTCCTGATACTCTCAGGCGTCGGACCAAAAACTGTCGGTCTTGCTACGATGACCTCTTCACCTATCCCAAACAGGATCTGAGCATTATACCCAAGATGGGGATACAGTAGATCGAAATGTTCTACGATCACCCTTCTATTATTATCAATCGCTCTATTGATAGATTCGACGATCTCGTATCTCTGGTGGAAGGCTGACTCATAACTGAAATCGATATGGAACGTATGGCCAGAGAAGAAATCATCTTCTGAGAATGTGAACAAGGGAGTACTTCTCACATTCACTCCCGTATCATCATTCGTCAACTCCAATCCAGGAAACAATCCTTTGATCAAGGTCGATTTCCCAGAGCCTGCTTTCCCGATGATCCCAATAAGAAGATCTGAGGGAGCAAGATACCTCTGAGCTAACTCTCGACCTAAGGCATAGAGTCGTTGTCTTCCTCGTGGTGCATAGTATGTTGAGTAGATGAGATTTTCTTTTACAGGGATCGGTCTTTTATACACGTAACTCAAACTCCATTCCTGCTAAGGGTGCATGTTGTTGAGCACCATAGATATCGGTCTCACCGAAGGAACCAGAGGGTATTCTTCTTCTCAAAGTTATCTTCACTGCATGAGCAGGATCAAAATAGATTATACCAAGTATATCATCAATCGGTGTATGATACATACCGGCGATCATTTCAGGAGTAAAAATTTGAGCCTCTTTTATCTTCTCATATATCTCTTCATCCTTGAGGATCACATCTAAAGTCAGTTCAAAGGGACCTGCATTCTTCGAGCGAATCACTTTTGCAACATCAATCAACCTTATTCTCATATCTGGACCTCCGTTACTGGGAACAGACTGGTGATCTCACTCTGATCGAGCTCCATAATATGATAGAGAGAGAACTCATAGACCTCTCCAACTGAGATGTCTGATGGGGAGAAGGGAAAAGCAAGATTCCCGGCTGTAGAGATTCTCCCCTCATACCCAAAATGGAGAAGCGATGAACGAAGGAGACTGCATACAGAGTCAGCAGTCTTCTGGTTTTGTCCAAGAACGTCAATAAGCAGGACTAGTTCATGACCCTGTGCAGTAGGATTTGGTTCCCAGGGACCCATGACCCCATTCTTCCCATATTCATGAATATGTATCTTCACCTTATCGAAGATATCGGGAATAAGCTTCTCAACTCTTTTCTTGACCTCTTCGATGATCGTATCGATCTGTCCTATCATGATTGGATCATGTGTGGCTGCGATAGAGATGGTTCGGTATCCAACACAGGTAGCGGCTTCAAGTTTAACGGTATATGGGTCAGAGGGGATGAACTTCGAACCCGAGACCTCTACAGTCTCTGGATATTCAGTGAATACCACCTGTTCCAAGTTTATCATCCCACCAGGACCTGGCAGATGGTAGGGATCAGACTTCTCATATAAGGTATGAGCACAGGTCGATTCTTTTGTGAATCTTCTCTCTTCACTGAGGGTCATGAGAGAGAAATGATCATCCTCGATGATCCCGATCACGGAGTCAGATCCTGAACCGGGAGATGAGGCGATCGCCGCACATTCAAGGATCTTTCCCGCATGCATAGCAAGTCCTGGATCGAATCCCATTCTGATAGGCACTGCAGCAAAACATGCCGGGTCATATGCACGACCAGCTAATACCACATCGCAACCCATGTCCAAAGCATCGATCATGGGTTCATACCCCATTTGTGCGACTATGTTAGTAGAGACTTCTATTGTCTCTATCGTCAACTCGGGGACTCCTGCTAATGCTTCGATCTTCTTATCTTTGAACTTCTTCTCAACTAGCTCTTTCGGGATATCTGCATAGATCACCCCTACAGAAAAAGACAAATTCAATTCTCCTGCAAGCTCCTTCACGATATCTAGTGCCCAATCAACATGGGCCTTAGCACCACTACCACCGGCAGTTCCCACGATGACAGGAATCTTACGTTCAATACCTGCTGCGATCATGAACTTCAGGTCACGTTTCACACCCTCTCTGTTCGTGAATGCTTTACCTGCCCCAAGATAGTAGGGGCCAGGATCTGTAGATCCTCCATCAACGGCTATCACATCAGGGTTCATCGCAAGACCTCTGATAAAGGATTCTTCAGGGAACCCATAGCCCAAGATCGCAGTCGGAGATAAGATCGTACATCTTTCTGTCATATTCATCACTGTCTACCTCTTTGTTGGAGAAGCTGATCTACTAAAGAGATCGTTCTCATCATCTCATTCTTGACGATCGTATACCCTTCATCAAACCCCATCCCCGGTTTTATCAACATCCTATCGGGTCTTGTCGCAAGACCGGCCTGCACGCAAGCTATCGCTGAGATATTGGTCTCATTACAGGTCCCCCCCTGATAGGCTTCCATCTGATGTTCTTTACAGTAGAGTACACTCTCGATGGTATTATGGATCGAACCAAGATCTGGAGTCTTGATCTGGACCATAGCACAGGCCTCTGCATCCGTGAACTCTCTAATATCCTCAAAGGTATTACACCATTCATCTGCTACTAACTTCACCGGGGAGCCAATGTTCTTAAGCTGGTCTGTCATCTGTTTCATCACTTCGATCTGTTGTGTTCTCTCTCCCATATCGACAGGCCCTTCGATATAGAGAGCGAACTCACCTGCAGAATCCTGAAGACTAGCAATGTAGTCACACATCTTCACCATGTCATAATCGAAGATCTGACCAATCGTGCCATATACATCAATATGAAGGTCCGGAGAGTATGAGGCATCTGTTCGTTTTGATACGATACGATCGTGAAGCCATGTTACATATCCTTCTAACAGTTCACCATCTCTTCCAAGCTTCGTATTGATCTCATTGATCAGCCCATGAGGTAAGACATCTACACCCTTTAGGATCATCTTATCTACCCCCGTGTATCGATCATCGCCTGTCTGTCCGAATAATTGTAGAGGTTCTGCTATCAATGGTAGATCATATTCATAGCAGACCTGTTCTACCGGAAGACGATGATGGGCATAAGCCACTGCATTCATAAAAGCCTGTGAGAATCCATAACGGATAGCGGTATGAATCCTCTCTCCGTTTATGACCATCGAATCTAGCTCAGATGCTAGGCTTCTAAATGAGTGAAGCTCTTTACCGATCAATTTTGGGATGATCATCTTCTTGATGAAGGGAATATATTCTGCTGAGCAAAAAAGAGGGTCTCTCCCTCCTGCACCAGAATACTGAACTGCTGTACAATCACCGATCCCGGCCAATCCTTCAGAGGTGAGGATCATCACAGAGACCACCTCACCGGCTTTCCTAATCGAATCGAAGCCTTTAGTCTTTGTCTCTCCCGTATAGAAGAACCCATCATGTACAGCGCCACCCTTGATCGCTAACTGATCATCAAAGTAGAATCCTGAATATCCTGGGACGCAGATCACATCTTGAATCTTCATTTTGGTCTCCCTACTAGTTTTCCTTTACTGATTGCATAAATATCATCTATGACCATCTGAAAACTGGCCTCTCTTCTCTCATATGCGGAACGTTCTGCTATTCGATCCTTATGGTATGTCTTGATATCATCACTTATCGGCATATTACCAAAATCAAATAGACGAACAGCCCCATTGTTATCTCTGATTGGGAGTACTTTACCAGCATTGTTCTGAGATGGTGCAAATGGCACATCCAAGATACCTGCTTTGAAAGCTTCTACTGCTCCTACTGCCAGATCCCCATGGCCTAAAGAGATCACAGAATCGATAAGAAGCTTAGTCTCTTTGATAATGATCTCCTGTTCTATATCGATAGTTTTCAGATCAAGAGGTCCTAGATCAGAGACCATTCGTATACTTTGTCTCGTAGTCAGAAGACCATCTCTATTTGCCTCTTTTGTCGGGATCCCCATCGCTTCATGTGGTGTTTTGACGATGACCTTGGTCGCTCCGGACATGGCTGCAACGACTCCACCCCAGGAAATCACCGAAAAGGCCTGTGCCTCATTCTCTGGGAATCCCCCCATCCATTGATGGAACACCGTACTCAACTGGTAATCGGTATATCCGAAATCATGAAAGTAGCTGTTCGCACTCACTTTCAAAGCTCTGATCGCAGCGATATCTTGTACAAGATTCCCTGCTTGACCATATCCAAGTGTCAGAGACCAAACCCCTTGTTCGAGAGCAAGGATCCCTTCGATCACTGCTATCGCATTACTAATACAGGGCGGGACTAATGTTCCTGATAATGGCCCAAAGGGTTCACGATTGATACTACAGCCATGTGCTTCATATTGCCCCACCAATGCATCTACGTACTGCCAATCTTTGATGGATTTCTCTAGAGGTACCCGTTTAGCATAGGGTATGTTGTAGGAGATGCCTCCACCTTCAAATGAGGTAAATCCTCCTGCGAGTGATATCTCAGCTAACAATCTTGCATCTGGAGTTCCATGACGGACCTCAACAGGCTTATCAAGCGCATCAACGATCTTTCTGCAGGCAGCTACGCCATGATTGACAGCTGGGAATCCATTAAGTAGAGAACGTTGTGCCTGGGTCGACCGATCGATCCCCTTCTGTGCCTCTTGATATCGATTTAATCTCGTATAGGAATCAATGGTCGTCGGTAGCAGATCCGCATACTCCTGCAGGTAGGAGAGAAGCCTAACATGCTCGTCAACTAATGCAACTCCTGCTCGAGGTTGTAGAAGGAGCCCTTCATTATCCAAAGCTTGCTGTAAGGTAACTGAGAATACTTTATGCCTTGGAAGATCATGATGAAACTCTATCGCCTCTTCAAAATCAACATCCTTACCTGTGGGCCAGCTTTGCAAAACAGACTCTCGTTCTTTATTGAATATATCTTGTTCCATGAGGCTATGCTCCTTTACCTTGTAACATTATATGTTTCCAAAAATACTCTGCTAATACAGCTTCCGGGACTTCCTTGACTACTGAGAGTAGTGGGAGTAGATATTCCGTATCAAACACAATTTTCGGAGAAGAGGGGACTAGCTGTAATATATCGTTTGATGAAGAGAAGACTGCATCGATCTCTTCTCTTCTCGCAGTACCACCACTAATAAGAATGTGCGTTATAGAAGAAAGGTCCTTACCCTCCTGCCTATAACACTGTCCATCTACCGAGTATATTGGTTTAAGTAGGCCTGCGTGTCGCTTAACCGCAAGAGTGAGTGCCGAAGATGCTAAGAGATTCTCAAAGCGGTGTTGGTCCTTATCTTGGGGGATATGATCGATGTGGTCAGTGACGAATACAGCATAAGCTGAAAGCCCTTTATCACCTTCAGTCATACTACAGAGATTCACCGCATTCAAACGAAGGCCAATATCACCTTCAACACTTCTGGTTATTCTCTGTTCTCCTACACCACTCCTAAATACAGGTACTCCATCATATTCATTTCTCATGGGTTCTTTCACCACAGAGTAGCAATCAGTAGTTGCTCCACCAATATCAATAACAGCCCAGTCCTCATCATATTCTTTGGAGGTAGAGATCTTTTCAATACAGGCAAATATGCTTCCAGGTGTAGGTATAGGTTCACATCCAAGGATCTTACTTGCTCTTTTAAGACCTTTCCCTTTCATGATCTGCTTCATGAATACCTGCTTGATCACTGACCTGACCTCAGTTATAGATGGTTCATCTAGCTGAGGGAGTATATTGCCACACATATAGAGTACTATCTGATCATTGGCTGATAGGATCTTTTCTACATCCTTTTTTGCAGCTCTATTCCCCGCAAAGATGACTATACAGGAAATAGCAATAGTGGAAAGCATCTGAGCATTCTTTACGACATACTCCATATTCCCACCATCAGTCCCACCAGTAAGTAGGATGATATCGGGATCGATCTCCTCGATCTTCATACGATCTGATTCAGTGATATGATACCCAAAACTACCACAAAGTCTTGCACCCGCAGAGAGGGCAGCTTCTCGTGCAAGTTTCTCTGTATATCTTGGGACTATTCCTATTGCGACCATATTAAGTCCACCATGTGCTGAAGATGAGAAAGAGGTCACGGGAGTATCTCCTGTTGCTCTTTCCATCAACTGATGGTAGATCTTCACACAAGAGGCTGATACATCTTCACGATCGGTAGGGTACTCAAATCTTTTTACCAATTCCAGCTTCCTATCATGGACGGAGAAGAGAGCACCTTTGGTAAATGTTGATCCAATATCTATGCCTATGTGTTCACTAAAGGACATCTTCTAGTAGTACCTCTTCCTATATTGCTCTTATTGCCGTGATATTTCGATTCTTCATGATATCTCCCAGTAGGAGTTCAGCCTGATCTGTCAACTCTGTGTTAGGTGGGACGAATACTCGATCGAATCCCATCTCTAAGAATCTCTGTTCAATGACTTCCTTATCATTCTTCCCAACTACAAGATTTCCTCCGATATACAAGATGATCGGATCTAGTCCCCGTTCGATACAACGATCTCTAAACCCTTCGCAATCGATCTCTGCATGGCCATAGAGAGACGATACAAGTATCGCTTCAGCAGCAGTCTCGATCGCAGCATCGATGAACTCATCCTGACTTACCATAACGCCAAGATTAGTAACCGTAAAACCTGTTTCTGAGAAGAATCTATCAAGTATCTTATTCCCAACAGCATGACAATCAGCGCCGATGACACCTAGTACAATTTGAATATCACTCATGATCAGCCCCTTCTTTCCATCAATCTCGTGATCTGCTCTTCAATATGAATCATAGAACCTCGCTCGATCTGGTATTCAAAGTGGATGATAGAACCACCTCTTGTAGTAAAAGCTTCAAGAACCTTTGCCTGTTCAGACAATCTCATCTCTCCATTCGGCGGAATGATCAAGAGATCCTTATCAGCGAGGAATTCACTTAAGTGGTGCTGTTTTGCATATTTTAATGTCTTGATATCCTTTGTGAGGATCCCAAGAGATCTTAATCTAGTTCTGATGATCCTATCAAAGATCTTGCTGTCACATATGATCCCACCTTTTGTCAGCTCATTTATTGATGCAATATCGATGATAGTCTGATGGCTAGGGGCTACAGCAGCTTGAAGGATCTTATCCTGTAATCTTGGGACATGCCCTACGAGTTCTGTGAAATGAGTGGTGGTAGTCAGGATGAGATCATAATGTTGCAATACCTCATCAGCGTTTGGATTACTCATGATATCATCAAGAAGATAATCCTTGATCGTTATCTTTGAGAGATACCTTAGTTGTCTGTGAAATATTTCTAGAGATTCAGGGTTACAGTCAACGGTAGCGATGGAGAGGTTTAGCTGTCTGTACTTTCTTTCCATCATCATGATCTGAATAAGATTACTTATCTCTTTCTCACCGAATTTAAGATGCTTAAGTTTATTCAGTGCCGTATCTAATATCTTCACAGCCTGTTCTTTACGATTCTCTGGTTGTACCATATGGGCTGATGAGATGAAGCTGCCTCTTCCTTGGGTCATCTCGATGATATTATTCTGAGCTAGTTCTAAGTAGGCTTTCTTGATGGTACCTCTTGCTATCCCTAGAGAATCTGACAAGGATCGTTCCGGAGGTAGTTTATCTCCTGGATTCAATGTACCATTCTGTACCATTTTAGTTATTTGCATCGTTATTTGACGATATATCGGAGTACTACTCTCTTTTTCGACTCTTAAATCCATATTATTTCCTTAAAACCTTAATTGGTATATACCATTATGTACCATTAGAAGTTGTGTATGTCAATATTTTTCTCTATTCTTTTATGAAAGTATGGATTTTTTCATCTGAGCGTATATACTCATTCATAGACATACAAAACAAAGGAAGCACTTCATGACAAAGAATGAAATTTCAACATATGAACCAAAAGCAGTCTTACGATATTTCTATGAACTATCACAGATTCCTAGAGAGTCAGGAAATGAAGCAGGCGTAAGTGATTATCTTGTCGCATTCGCACAAAACCATTCACTCGAATATACAATAGATGCTATCGGGAATGTGATCATCAGAAAACCTGCATATGCAGGCTATGAGAACGTACCCTCTGTTGCAATGCAGGGTCATATGGATATGGTTTGTGTCAAAGATGATGATTATACCCATGACTTCTTGACTGACCCTATCAAACTTAAAATAGCTGGTGATGACCTGACAGCCGTAGGGACGACCTTAGGTGCTGATAACGGGATAGCCCTAGCTATGGTTTTAGCTGTCTTTGAAGATGATTCTCTTGTTCATGGTCCCTTAGAGGGGATTTTCACTATCTCTGAAGAGACTGGTCTAGATGGAGCATTTGGTCTTGATATCTCAAAGGTAGAAAGCAGGAGACTCATAAACCTGGATTCAGAAGAAGAGGGTGTCTTTTATATTGGATGTGCGGGAGGTGGTGAAGTCGTTGGGACACTGGAAGCCCAGTGGGGACCAGTACCGGAAGGCTTTTCTGCTTGGGATGTTACACTTTCAGGATTCATCGGGGGACATTCTGGTGCTGAGATCCATACAGGACGAGGGAATGCTATTAAATCAGGGGTGCGGTTCTTGAAGAACATCAGCAGGAATATACCTATGCAGATCGCATCAATCCATAGTGGGACTAAAAGAAATGTTATTCCTAGCACCTTCTATTCTACATTCATAACACCAGAAGGATCTGATGAACTCATACAAGAGCTTGCTGGAAAGCTACAGAAAGCGATGGATGCAGAACTCTCTACCGGAGACCCAGATGCTACTATCTCAGTAGTTAAAGCCCAGCTACCTTCTCAGGTAGTATCAGAGGAACAAAGTAACGCAGTAATCAGCGCTTTGGTTGTTACTCCTCATGGGATCGATGCTATGAGTAAGACTATTGCTGGGCTCGTCGAGACCTCAAACAATCTTGCTATTGTCACATTAGATGAAAAAGAGTTCTCATTCACCGCAAGTCAACGCTCCTCTGTCACTTCATCTCGAGATGAGATCGAAGATAGAACCGCTACAGCGTTTGAACTTTGCGGCGCAACTGCAAAGATAGAGAACAAGTATCCTGCATGGACTCCGAACCCAGACTCTGCTATGGCTAAACTTTGTGCAGACTTCTATGAGAAGTTCACCGGTAAGAAACCAGCTATCACAGCAATTCATGCTGGACTAGAATGTGGGGTGATCAATAGTAAGGCAACAGATATGGATTCTATATCCTTTGGGCCAGACCTCAGTGGGGTACATTCAACAGATGAGAAGATGAGTGTCTCATCTGCAAAAAGAATATATGACTACCTTCAGGCATTGCTCACTTTTATGACTAAGGCTTAAAGAATGAAAGCAAAGCCTCTGATTGGAGTTCTGGGAAACCGTATACCTAATCCTGTTTCCCTATTTCATGGGATGGAACGAGACTATGTCAATCATGATTATATTCATGCCATTGAAGCCTGTGGGGGAATCCCTGTGATCATACCGATCACAGAGGACCCTGGCTTACTCAGACCCTTCATAGATAAAATAGATGGTTTGATGCTATCAGGGGGATATGATCTCCACCCATCGGTCTGTGGTGAGGAACCGCATCCCCTGCTCCAATATGCAGATATCCATATTGATATGGTACAGCTCTCACTGTTACGCTACGCGTTCTCAGTGAAGAAACCTATCTTAGGGATTTGTCGTGGCATGCAACTTCTAGCAGTAGCCGGAGGCGGGACTTTGTATCAAGATATCTCTTTAGCTCAGAAAGATCATATACAGCATTTTCAAAAGGCAAAACGATGGGAAGCTACTCATAACGTCTCGATTGCGAGCGATAGCATCCTTGCTGAGAGCTTTGGATCTGAGGTGATGACAAACAGTTTTCACCATTGTTGTATGAAAGATTGCCCAGAATCCTTTCGAATCACAGCAATGGCTTCTGATGGTATACCAGAAGCCATTGAATATAAGGAATCAGAGCATTATGTAGTGGGTATACAATGGCATCCTGAGATGATGTTGGTACACTCCAATTCTATGCGACCTTTATTTGAGTCTTTCATTTCAGCTGCTATGCCCAAGCCTTGACCTGTTTAGCAATTCCAACAGCCATATCATATCCTTTCTGTTTATCCTCTTCAGTAGGTGCTCCCTGATATTCAACTGAACCTGAACAGTCCCATTTCATCGATTTGATGAATTCATCATACTGTTTCTGAGCACCACCAGACCAACCATAGGAACCAAATCGGAAAGCCTTCCGGTTAAGCACATGAGATCTTTCCAGCACATCTAAGACTGCATACATAGGAGGGAACATCTTATATTCATATGTTGGTGTTCCGATGATGATCCCTGAAGATCTCCAAGCTGATGCGAGAACAAAGGAGACATGCTCCTGTGGTACCCTATGCACATGGGCTTTGACACCTTCAGACTCCAGTCCAGCTAAGATCGAATCAAGAAGTTGTTGTGTATTCCCATACATACTACTCCATACAACAGTCACCTCCTGCTCAGCAGGTCCATTCTTGTAAGAAGCAAGCTTCTTATAGTGTTCAACGATCTTTGCAGGATTCTCTCTCCAGATGATCCCATGGCTTGGAGCGATTACCTTGATATCTAGTCCCTCTAGCTTCTTTATCCCTTTTTCAACAAAGGTTGAGAAGGTCGATACGATATTAGCATAATAGCGCTCAGTCTCTTTTTCATAGAAAGACATCTCTTCTTCAGTCAATTGGTCATCAAAAACATGTTCTCCAACCCGTCCGAAGGACCCAAAGGCATCACAAGAGAAGAGAGTTCCTGATTCTGGTTCATAGGTCATCATTGTCTCTGGCCAATGGATATTCGGTGTGTCTTCAAAGATAAGTTTCTTTCCACCCAGATCCAATTCATCCCCAGAACCTACAGCAGTAACTCCATCTTCAATACCATAGAATGCTGAAATCAGGGGAACAGCTTTCTTACTACAGAAGATCTGTATTCCAGGATTCTTCTCTTTCATCTCTTTAAGCCAACCGGTATGATCTGGCTCCATATGATTGATGATGAGATAATCGATTGATTCTAAAGTCAGACCAATAGTCCCAATCTGTGCAGTTATCTCATCGATCGCATGTTCCCAATCTTTTACTAGATCTATTAAAGCGACTTTTTCGCCTTTTACTATATAAGAGTTCAGTGATACACCTTGAGGAATAGGCCAGATCCCTTCAAAAAGATCCTGATTCCCGATGTTGGCCATCACACTATAAATATCCGGTGCGATCTCTAATGCTTTCATAGCTTATATCTCTCCTCTAACTATATGGTTCTATTAACTGATTTATGTATATACATATACTAACCTATTGGAGAACAGTCAATCCATGGGGATATGAATCCTCGCTCATACCTACATTATATTCCATAATCCTGACTCCTTGACAGCCTCATTCATATAATCGGTGTAATCAGGAATATAATGATGTACAAGGTCTTTGAACTCCCGACTATGATTGAATACGAGTCTATGACAAAGCTCATGGACGATGATACAGTCGATGAACTTCTTAGGAGCACAGATCAATTGGATATTGAACTTCAATCCACCATATTTATCACAGCTTCCCCAGCGCCTTCTCATCATGCGAACAGTTATCTCAGCTTTATGAGATCCTGCGATGAGTTCCTCATGGATAGTAGTCCAATATTCAACTCTTTTTTGTAGATATTCTTTTGCCTCTCTACGATACCAGGCTATGATCTTCTTCTTGATATATATTTGAGTATCAGAATGGATAGTGACTGGTATCCTAATATGTATACGAGTATCATCACAAACCAAAGAGAATCTGGTACTTTCGCTGATCTCAAGAGAATAGCTCTTTCCAAAGAGATAGAAGATATCCCCAGCATGAAAGGTATGCACTACTTTTAGTTCATATGTATCATATATTCTGAGTTTCTGTTGTATCCAATCATATTTCTTAGCTATGACCTCATCAATATAGCTCCCAGAACACCAGGAGGGAGCATAGATCTCTACCAACCCTGCAGTAGATATCTTGATACGAAGAGAGGATCTTTTTCTGCTTTTGTGTAACGTATACTGTACTTTCTTATCCAAATTCACTACTATCCTCGTATGAAAACAATGAAATTATATCTTTACCAGTCAACACCTTTTCTTTGTATAAATCAGGAAGCTGCATTATTTGAACCCGACAAAGGATTAAAACAACTTAGGAAAGATGCCCAACATCATGATATCACATTGATTGATGATGAAATAGCGATATTCACTACAAAGGATAAGATCTTTGCAGGTACTACAAACAGTCTAGCAATAGGGGCAGGCCCCTATTCAGAAAAGTTGACTTCAACTAGTTTTCATATAAGATCAATAGATGAAGGAACCTACTTCTTCTATCAATTTGCTGATAGTTCACCAGAAGGGATCACTACTGCTTTACAGTACAGTATTCAATCGATGAAAGCAAAGAACATGCAGAGTGCTTCAGATGCGGTCATTCTTCGTGGTGTGAAAGAGGTTGGTTTCTACGTATATCAGATCATCATCCCAGTAATCTAGCCAAAGGCATAGAAGAACGGGACCAGAAAGGGAATGATCAAGGTAAGAATGACTCCATGAGCAATAGATAATGGCACATATGCTGTACCATTACTCTTCTCGATAATAGGTAGCGTCACATCCATACTAGTCGCTCCAGCAATACTGATCGCTGCATGAGGCCTATGGTAACTAGCAAGAAGAGGTATTAACAAGAAAGCAATACTTTCACGAAACAGATTACTCAAAAAGGCTACGGAGCCCAATACAGGATCTCCTAATTCAGTAATCAATACCCCTGATAATGAATACCACCCCAGCCCTGAACCAATTGCTAATGCTTCAAATAGCTTTATATCTGTGAAGATCGGAATAATACTAGAAGCTAGTAATGTCCCAATAACAGTAGCGAGTGGTAATAGGATAGAGATTGGATCTTTCAATACTCCAATCACATCGGTATTGTTCTGTACCATCTGAACACCCACAAAGAAAAGCAATAGATATAGCATGATATTTGTAACAGAGTCAGAGAACCAAAAAAATAATGGTGTGAAATATGATAATAGAGCACCAGCGACCACACAAAGGAAAAGTTGCAGAGGATCCCTAAAATGAGCGAGAAACTCTTTTACCTTTGGCGTATCTACCTCTTCTTCTAGATGAAGCGAAGGAGTCTCAACCGGCTCATGGTGAAAGATGCGTTTAAGTAAAAGTACTACAAATATACTTCCAAATGTGGTGAGAACAGCAAAAACAAGTGCTAACCCTCCGATCATAGAAAGCTTTTGGTTTATATCTTCAATCAGTCCTGTACGTACTCCCATGAAGAACAATAAGAGATACAGAGAAAGATTCAAGAGTTTATCCACTAATTGATTCCAGTTTCCCGGTATGATTAACTTTGCACTTATCATCCCTATAGCTAGGAATGCAAAGAGGGTAAGCAGGTAGAGTATTGTTTCCATAACAAAGAATGTATATGATAGTAGACTGTTGAGCAACATACTCTTGTTCATTTTCTAAAACCTGAGTATATTTTTATGGAACAATGCAAGGAGCCCCACAAATGATCGAGCAGATTAGTGATACATTAACAAAGATCACCGTTGATAATAGAGAGATTTTCCTTATAGGTACAGCACATGTATCTTCTGATAGTGTAAAAGAGGTTGAGGACTTCATACAGAATGAAGCTCCCGATCGTGTATGTCTCGAACTTGATGCCGGTCGATATAAGACTATGATGGAAGGACAATCTTGGGAAAACGTAAATATTCAAAGTATCATCAAACAGGGAAGAGGATTCTTTCTATTGGCAAACCTGGCGCTATCATCTTTTCAAAGGAAGATGGGCCAACAGACCGGTGTAACACCGGGAGAAGAGATGCATATTGCAGCAAATGCAGCAATAGCAGCTAATATACCCTGTTCATTATGTGATAGAGATATTCAGATCACGTTAAGAAGAGCCTGGAAGAAATCATCCCTCTGGAACAGGATGAAGATGCTTGGCGTCTTGGTCTCTGCTGCATTCTCAAATGAGAAACTGACAGAAGAGGAAATCGAAGCACTAAAAGAAAGAAGTGCTCTTAGTGGTATGATGGAAGAGCTAGCAAAGGAACTCCCTACCGCTAAAGAGGTCCTAATTGATGAGAGGGACAGATACCTTGCAACAAAGATCTATCAATCAAAAGGTTCTAAGCTCGTTGCAGCGGTAGGTGCAGGACATGCAAATGGAATCGCAGATACGATAGAGAAACTCTCTAAGAATGAACTAACTACAGATCTTAAAGATATTGAGGTTATCCCACAGTCACCAAAAATAACCAAAGTACTCCCATGGATCATTCCAGTTTTAGTGATAGGATTACTCATAGCAGGATTTATCAATGCAGGATGGTCTCAAGGCTTGAAGATGTTCGTCTACTGGTTCATGGTAAATGGAGTCTTGTCAGGGATTGGAGCTATCATAGCTCTAGCTCATCCCCTCACGATCCTCCTATCTATCCTTCTAGCACCATTCACTTCGTTGAATCCCACTATTGGTGTCGGAATCGTTGTTGGAGTGGTAGAATCAATGATAAGAAAGCCAAGAGTAAAGGATTTTAAAAGTATCAATGATGATATCCTCACTATTCGAGGATTCTATAGAAACAGAGTGACTCATGCGTTGATCGTTTTCTTTCTTACAAGTATCGGAAGTACTATTGGAACCTTTATTGCAT
>CAZLZY010000011.1:17858-19050 GCA_964564075.1 uncultured Spirochaetales bacterium | reverse complement strand
ATCGATGAGGATATCCTGTCCCTGAGCCGCTAAGAAGCAGAGGGTGAACTTCATCGCATCTGCACCGTAGAGATCGACTACCTTCAATGGGTCAATACCATTGCCAAGGGATTTTGACATCTTTCGGCCCTGTCTATCACGAACTAGTCCTGTTATGTAAATATCACGAAAAGGTACTTCATTCATGAACTCTAAAGAAGACATGATCATTCTAGCGACCCAGAAGAAGATGATATCATAACCGGTAACAAGAGTACTTGTAGGGAAGAATCGTTTCAGGTCATCGGTATCTTTCGGCCAAACCAATGTTGAGAACGGCCAAAGCCATGAAGAGAACCAGGTATCTAGAACGTCTTCATCCTGTCTGATGTGAGCACTTCCACACTTACTACAGGTCTGTGGTGCCTCTCTGCATACCATCATCTCTCCGCAGTCATTACAATACCATACCGGTATTCGATGTCCCCACCATAACTGACGTGATATACACCAGTCACGGATGTTCTTCAACCAGTGAGAATAGGTGTTTTCCCATTTCTTGGGATAGAAGATGACTTCATCCTTTTCCCATGCAGCCAAAGCTTTTTTAGCCATGGACTCCATCTTGACGAACCACTGCTCTGATAGATACGGTTCGATGACCGTACTACATCTATAACAATGGCCTACCTGATGCTGATGCTCCTCTTCTTTGATGAATAGACCCTGTTCTTCAAGGTCTGCTATCACGAGCTTTCTTGCATTCTTGGTTGTCAGTCCACGATATTTTTCAGGTACGTTACTATTAAGTGTACCATCGGGGTTCAATATGTTGATCTTTTCTAGATCATGTCGATTACCGATCTCCCAGTCATTAGGGTCATGTGCTGGAGTGATCTTGACCATTCCGGTCCCGAATTCCATAGAGACATAACTGTCACCTATGATCGGGATCTCTCGATCTGTCAGAGGTAGTGAGAGTTTCTTACCAATCAGGTCTATATATCTGTCATCACTTGGATTCACAGCTACTGCTACATCACCTAGTAGAGTCTCTGGTCTAGTCGTAGCGATCTCTATGAACCCAGAACCATCTGCGAAAGGATACCTTATATGGTACATCTTCCCGGAAAGGGCCTTATGTTCTACCTCATCATCTGCTAATGCAGTCCCACAGGTCGTACACCAGTTCACGAGATAGTTACCCTTATAT
>CAZLZY010000011.1:0-17848 GCA_964564075.1 uncultured Spirochaetales bacterium | reverse complement strand
ATCCTCTCTCATACAGAGAGACAAAAACTTCACGTACTGCTTCAGAGAGCCCATCATCCAAGGTAAATCGTTCACGATCCCAGTCACAGGTCGCACCGATCTTCTCAAGCTGTTTTGAGATGATCTCATGATGCTCTTTCTTTACCTTCCAGGTCTCTTCGACAAAAGCATCTCTTCCGATCTCATGACGTGAGGTTCCTTGAACTTGCAATTTCCTCTCTACGACATGCTGTGTCGCGATGCCTGCATGGTCAGTTCCGGGAACCCATACGGTAGGTCTTCCAAGCATCCTATTATAACGGATGAGAATATCCTGTAGTGAGATGTTCAGACCATGTCCCATATGAAGGACACCCGTCACATTTGGAGGAGGTATCACGATGACAAAAGGATCTTTGCCTTCTGTTCTCTCTGATACGTCAGGACTGAACATCCCCTGACCTTTCCATTCTGCGTAGATTCTATCCTCAAATTCTTTTGGGTTAAAGGATTTAGCTAGTTCGACAGCTTTCATTAGATTACCCATCCTATATATGTCTGTATTCTTTGGATTATAATATCAAAAACTAATCTGAAATACAACATAGAGCTACACATCACCCGTCCATAATCAGGTAATATTCTCACAAGAAGCTTGCAGGATTTGAGATGAAAGCGTACAATTAATACATGAGAAAATCAATCGCCAATTATTCGATCGTAACGAATGCAGATACGGGATTCGGTAAGGAACTTGCCCTTTCTTTAGCTAAACGAGGGAATGTTGTACTTATCACCACTTTAGATGAGACTATTGGTGAAAAACTCGTAGAGGAGATCAGATTCAAGTCAAGATCTAAATCAGTCATGTATCATGTCCTAGACCTCTCTTCTCAGACATCGATCAGGAAGTTCGTCGCAGATTATCGCTATAACGTCAAGCAACTGGATTTTCTCATCTTCAACGATTCAGTTGAGTTCCTTAGAACGAAGAAACAACGATTCTCATCAGATGAGATAGAGAAGAACTGGGCAGAATACCATATGGGTCCTGTTATTATGTCCGGACTCCTCCTGGCTCTTCTCAAAGAGTCCTCAGATGGGAGGATCCTCATCTCATTACCGGAAAGTGTGTTCGCCAACCGTCATCTGAAAGTGAATCTCGAAGATCCTGAACTGAGGAACTCAAAATATAATATGATGCGTTCCTACCATCAGGCAAAACTGGCTGAGATCTTCTTCATCGAATATCTTGCACAACACATCAATGAGACTAATATCATCCTAAATGGGATCACGATACCCCAACTCAAGATTCCAAAGACACATCTTAAGAAGACCGGCTTAGGGGTACGACTCCATAATAAATTCGCTAAGAGTCCAAAGAGATCGAAGAATACATTTATGTTCGCCCTTACCTGTTCGCGAAAAAGGCTTATTACCGGTTCTATCATGACTCTGAACAAAAAGAATCGAAGAATGAATCCCTACATCAAAGATGTGGAGATCAAAGACCAGGTGATGACACTCACCCGTAAATATATCATCTCATAACCAAACCATCTTTGACATTATAAGAGTTCGTGATATGATTGTGCCCATGAATATGCGACGACAGCTGCTCATCATCCTGATAATACTCATATCTTGCAATCTCTCACTCTATGCAGAGGACCTCAAAACCGAAGAGGTCCAAAGAGGTGAACACCTGACGATTCGACTTATGACGCTTGGTCAGGGAGATCCACTGTATCTCTGGTACGGTCATGTAGGTATTATAGTCGATGACACCCTCACAGACAGATCCTTGATGTTCGATTTCGGAGTATTCGATTTCAAACAGGATAACTTCTATCTTAACTTCTCCATGGGAAGGCTCTTCTATCGTGTCATGGCCTCCTATGCAGAACAGCGGATCAATTATGCTGCATCTTCTAAGAGAAATACGTCAATGATCACCTTAGATCTTCCTCCAGAGAACAAATATCGGATCTATACAGCACTTGTTGCTCATATTCAACCTGAGAACAGTACCTACCTCTATCACCATTATTATAATAACTGCTCTACCAAGATACGAGATATTATCGATATGGGAGTAGATGGTCAGCTTGAAGATTGGGCTAAGAACATCCCCTCTGAGTATAGTTACAGAGAGCAGATCAGACGCTATTCAGGAAACAGTATCTTCCTGGACTTCATCCTGAATTTCTTACAGAGTTCGGTCATAGATACTCCGATCACTATCTGGGATGAGATGTTCCTCCCTGACCGAATGGAAAGAGCTCTTATGGAGTTCTCATACTCAGATGAGTCAGACAATAGTTTTCCGATCGTCTCAAACAAGGAGATCATCTCCGAATTCGAAGAACGTCCACAGATCCCAGATCGATGGTCCCCCAAATGGCCTATAGCTTTAGGTATTGGTATCCTTATTGGCATCTTGGGAATCCTTCTTAGACATTTCGGATCTCAAGAAGAACATCGTATCCTCACCATAGGCTTGGGTCTCTACCAAATGATCATCGGACTCTTCGGAGGAGCCCTTGGAAGTGTTCTCCTATTCATGATGCTATTCACTGATCATGATGTCACCTTCGGGAATGTGAATCTGCTCCTTCTCAATCCGCTCCTCTTCTATGTTTTCCTGATGGGGATACTTCTGATCTTCGGAAAGCAAAGAGCTAAACGTATCAGACAGATCGACGCCCTCTGGGGAGTCATGACTCTCTTAGCTGTGACATTGCTATTATTGAAGATCTTCACTATTATTGTCCAACATAATCAGATGTCAGTAGCACTTGTCGTCCCTATCACTCTCTGTTTGGGAATCTACCCGATGGTCATAAAGATATTGGGTCATAAGAACGCTGAAAAGGAGAATCACAGATGAGAGAACGAGTTGTTGTATTAGGAGCTAGTTCGAAACCAGAACGATATTCATATAAAGCTATCTCTCTTCTACAAGAGTATGATCATATACCGATCCCTGTCTCAATCAGAGATGAGGAGATCTTAGGTTGTAAACCCTTCAAGTCGATCTCACAGATTGAAGAGCCGGTAGATACTGTCACCCTCTATGTCAATCCCAAGATCCTCTCAGAGGCTGTTGATGATATCATAGCGATCTCACCAAAACGTGTGATCATGAACCCCGGAACTGAATCAGCAGAAGCTACTCAGAAGTTCAACCAGCATGGTATCAGAGTGATCGAAGCATGCACCTTGTTACTCTTAATAACAAAACAGTATGAGACGTCATGAACACAGGTCATAGATACTCGAGAACATTTGCCAATATCTCCGTAGAAAAACAGCAATTTATCATGGACCAGGCGATCAAAGAGTTCGCTAAGAAAGGTTTTATCACCGCTAATATCAACAAGATAGCAAAAGATGCAAAGATCAGTATCGGATCGATGTATAGTTATTTTCCTTCTAAGGAGGCTCTTTTCCTCTCTATCATCGATGAGGGTGCAGAGGTCCTCCAAGAGGCTCTTCAGGGTGTTACTGCTACCCAAGGAGGGTTCTTTGATAAATATCATCAGATGCTCAAAGCAGCGATATCTTATGCGAAAGAGTATGAATGTCTTCACCAGATATACCTAGAGATCTCGACTGAGGGTCTATCACATCTTGCAGCAGAGTTGACACAGAGCATGGAAAGTATCACAACAGAAGTCTATAACACCCTGTTAACTGAAGCTGAAGCTTCGAAGGAGATCAAGAGTGGACTAGACAAACAGGTGGTAGCCTTCTGTCTAGACAATCTCGCTATGATGTTACAATTCTCCTATGCCTCAAAATACTATTATGAACGAATGAAGTTATTCCTCTCAGATGAGAGAGATGAGGATGAACTCATTGATTCGATCATATCAGTCCTCAAGAATGGGATGGCCCCTTAATAGGGTGTCCCTAAAGCTGAGACCATCGTATACTCAAAGTACTCAGGCAGATCCATCACACTTGTAGCAAGGATATTCAGTACCGAAGCTACTGCGCGGTCATAGTTTGTGACCTGCTCATGATAGGTCGCGATACTATCCCCTACAACCTTCTCATTCTCCATCAAAGTTCTGACAGGGATTAACAAGTGAGAGGGAATCGCCTTCCCATAACTCTTCGATAATTCGATAACACAACTATTGAGCGTATCATCTAATCTCAGATAGAGCTTCGAGAGATCATCAACTCGTAATGCTGTCATCTCGTGGACAGGGATCATTGATTTGAGAAGGATCCCAAAATCTCTTAATCTCATAGACTCTTCATTCTTCAATCCATCTGAAAGCTCGGAGACAGAGACTAACCGTCGTTCGAACAGATCTTCTATCTCAGTCTGCTTCGCATTCAAGGCGTTTATCCATTTGTCGAGTCCTTTTCGCTCCGCAAGGAAGATCAGACCAAGAGCGAGTATCCCGATGGATATATATACGATGATCCGGAACCATAGTGGAGGGTTCTCTGAAGAAAATGCCACCTACTTCCTCCCCATATTCTCTAGAGCGCCTGTGAGGGCCTCATAGATCTTTAATAGACTCAGTACGGTATCCTGATCGATCAATCTCAGATCCTGAGAATCACTGAAGGTATAGACGACTGCCAGCTCAGAAGATGATATGCCATATAGATCACTGATGATATCGACTATCCCAGTGAAAGATTCTTCAAGAATATCCTCTGTATGTTTCTCATCTTTGATGATGATCAAGGCTCTGAAGAGGGAATCCTGTGAGTCGCACCACTGATTCAAGAACTCTGTCAAAGGTCGTCGCCGGCCCTCGATCTGTAGAAGCATCTGACGAAGAGTCATGATACTTCCCCTCATCCTCATCTCGATCTGATGACGATACAGGTCTCGGTCGATCACGAGAGCCTCGAAGAGATCCTCGCCATGAATGATTCTTGCGGTATGTTTGAGTTCTATATATTCCATAGTGTAGATGTCAGTAGATTCATTGAGCTCTGCTTCGCTCATCAGCATCGGGAGAATTCGGTACTGCTGTATGGCCCTTGCTGTATAGGATGAGAGCTTCACTAACTGAGCATCGAGGGGACCATTCAATACGACAAAAAGCTGAATATCTGAAAAACCGCAGATGAACGTTCCTTTGGCAGCACTCCCATAGAGTGCGACCATGCGAATCTCATCCTCTTTGAAGACCTTGAGTAATGAACTCATAAAGGCATCAACACCTTCACTGATGAATAGGTCTGGTCTCTGTTCTTTCATAAAAATCTCTCCTGTAGAGCCATTATATAACGAACCCCTGTAGTTTGGGTACCTACAGGGGTAATGAGATTCGGAAGTGGTTATACTTCTTATACTATTTCTACGGTGTTATTCGAGTCCCTTTACCAAGATGCACTGCATCATACAGATTCTCAGGATTGGTAACGAGACCGATATGACCGGAGTTCTCAATGAAATCTACAACAGCCTGCATCTTTGGAAGCATGCTTCCAGGTGCAAAATGGCCAGCTTCAATATACTCTTTAGCATCTTTAACAGTGATATTACTGAGACTCTTCTGCTCTGGAGTACCGAAGTTCAGACATACCTTCTCTACAGCTGTAGAGATGACGAAGAGGTCTGCACCAAGCTCTTTGGCCATGAGTGCTGCTGCTAGATCCTTATCGATCACAGCTTCTGCACCACTGAATACGCCCTCTTTTGAGATAGTCACGGGAATACCACCACCACCTGCCGCGATGACGATCGTTCCACTTTCTAGAAGTGTGCGTACGGTGTCTAGTTCTATGATTCGTTTTGGGAATGGAGAAGCTACTACACGTCGGTAGCCTCTTCCTGCATCTTCTATTATATTCCAGCCATCATTATCTCTATGATACTCAGCATCTTCCTGAGTCATGAAAGTCCCGATAGGCTTTGAAGGATGAGTGAATGAGGGATCATCTTTAGCAACCTCGACCTGTGTGACCACAGTCGCTACCGGACGTGACATCCCAAGTTTTGCGAACTCATTATGTATAGCCATCTGTAGGTTATATCCGATCGCTCCCTGAGTATCAGCGACACAAGAATCTAGAGGTACTGTATGCAGTATCCTTCTTGAGAATTCCGCACGACGAAGAATGAATCCTACCTGAGGCCCATTCCCATGTGCGATCACGATCTTATGCCCTTCTGCTGCCAATTTTACGATATGAGCTGCTGTCTTCCGTGCTGCTTCATACTGAGCGGCTACTGTGACATGTTTGGTATCCTCAATCAGAGAATTCCCCCCGATTGCAATAACAATCAACTTCTTATCATCCATATATCTATCTCCTGCAATTTTTCCTGTTCATCATCCCACAGTTACTGCTGTGATATTCTTTATTATAACGCCATTGCAACAAATTGCAACAAATATTTTCTCTAATTGGCAATTTTTTTTATGCTATACAAATATTCCCATAACCTATCCAATTAGTTTGACTAAACTGGTCTAATCAGCTATGGTACGTCTCATAATATGTCTGATAATTTATCTTGGGAAGGGAGACTGTTCATATGAATCTTATAGAGCGCAAGACCCAGGTTCTTTTAGCACTTTTTGTCAGTTCCATGGTCATAGTAAACACCCTTGGTACCAAGATCACAACGATGTTCGGCATTCGTGTATCTGTCGGTATCCTATTCGTCCCTTTATTATTTCTCATCACTGATATCATTGGCGAAGTACACGGGAAGAAGAGAGCTCAATTCTTCGTGAAGGTATCTTCAGGTATTTTGATCTTCATGTTCCTCATGATAATAGTCTGTATCAAACTTCCCGCTAATGCAGGCTGGGGAAACCAAGAACAGTATGAACTGATCTTCGGCAGCAGTCTGAGAATGACCTTTGCGAGTATCGTTTCCTTCATGATCAGTCAGTACTATGACGTGATCGCATTCGACTTCTTCAAGGGTATCACTAAGGGTAAACATCTCTGGTTGAGAAACAACCTCTCTACCATGACGAGCCAGCTTATCGATACCTCGATCTTCATGTTCCTCGCTTTCTATCGGATCAGCCCAAAGTTCACAGCGGGGTTCATCCTCTCATTGATCATCCCCTACTGGCTCTTCAAAGTGACTTTCGCACTCCTTGATACACCATTATGCTATATTGGTGTCAAATGGCTGAGAGGAGATTCTTTGACAGAGAATAAGACCGTCACAACAGAGAGTACCGCAATATAGATCAAGACAGGGAAGAGCTCATCTTCCTTTTTTCACCTCTAGCGCTATGGTATGAGTCCTTGACCCAAAAGATGGCAGCGTAGGAATATCTGAGGTGATAAGATTACAATCACCATGATCGAGATCATTCGGATCCCAGAAGCCTTCTAACTTACTAAGAGATCCCTTCACTATCTGTCTATCAAGCGAAACAACACCTTTAGTACTACCTATAGCACTTTCTATAGTTATGATATCCCCATGGGAGATCCCTCTACTTATCGCATCCTCAGGATGCATCCAGACCGTATCATCTTCCATGCTCTGAAGTGCAGGGATCTGTACATTCTGTGAATGTATCCTGAACCGTGCATGTGGGGTTACCATCATCAGAGGATAGTCCTCACTGGTATAGGGGCTTTGAAGGAGAGGATAATGATCTCCTCCCACTTCCTCATAAGCTTTGGAGGTGAGTTCGATCTTGCCTGATGGAGTGGCTAAACTGTGCCCCATCGGAGCAGAGAAGAGATCAATGAAGGCGACGAATGGTCGCTGGGTACTTTCAAAGAAGCCCAACTCCTTGAACCTCTCGATATCATCGATCTCGCTCTCATCGAGAAACTCTTCTATCCATTGCTTCTCACTCTTCCCTTCGCTGAAGGCTGAAAGGAATCCCAATAGCTCTGAGAGCTCACAGAAGATCTGATAATCTGTCTTCACCCCTACAGGAGGATCAACGACCTTCTTTGAATAGAAGAGTATGCCTGAGTTCGATGAGCAGAGGTCCTCTCGTTCGGGAAACATCGCAACAGGAAGGATGATATCACTGTTTCTGCAGGTCGGTGTCAAGAACATCTCATGGGTAACGATAAAATCAACTTTTTTATGAGCTTCTATCACTTTTTTCGTATCACTACTCTGAGTCAGGTAATTGCCACCAACATTATAGATGACCTTGATATCTAAGGGATACCCACCATCAAACCCTTTCAGGACTGCATCAGCCCATTGGTAGACGGGGACTCCATTCTTCGTAGCACCAGATCTCATTGAACCGAACCGGATCTTCGGGACCTTATTCCATTGGCCTCCTCCGATACTCCCACCCCTCTTCCCGGCATTATCTGCCATCAATTGGATGAATACTAGTAAGCGTTGTAGATTCTCACCACCCATGACTCTCTGTACTGAGAGACCAGGAAGTAACGCTGCAGGAGCTTTCCCTGAAATCGCCTCGAACAGCACCTTGATCGTCTCAACCGGTATCCCACATCGTTTGGCGGCAAGCTCAGGGCTCTTTGCTATCCCATCGACCTTCCCCAAGAGGTAATCTGCTATCTCTCTATGACCCACACAAAGATCATCGAGCTCCCCCAACCTCTCTGGGAACTTCTCAATACAGAGATATCCAAGTGCAGCTGCTAGGTAGGAATCAGTCCCGGGACGAATACCCACCCAATCTCCTCCACAAAGGGAGACGCTCTTCGTCTCTCTTGGATCGATGACGAAACAGGGGATCTTCTTTCTCTTCACCTCACGGAATACCGATTCTGACTCACACCCGAAGCGTGTATCAAAGGGATTATACCCCCAGAGGATGATAGCTGAAGAATCGAGGACCGTCCTGATATCGATCCCAACAGTTTGAGTCCCAAATATAAAGGGATTGACGTAATCTACGACTTGGCTGCTATAGCTCCCCCTCGTGTCGGTATAGTCCCCGATGAGTGCCAAGAACCTAGAGGTAAGAGTCGCAGTATTATGAAGAGCTCCTCTACAGGAACCAGACCCGCCGAGTCTCATGATCTGTGATGGATCAACTGCCTGAAGATTCTCTACGATCTCTGCATAGGCAGCATCCCAGCTTATCGGGATGAACTCATCGGAGCCCCTCTCCCCGACTCTTTTCAGAGGGGTGGTGAGTCTATCTTCATGGTAGAGGATATCAGGCATGCGATAGCCCTTCGCACACCCCTGCATATAGGGCAGTCTCTCTGGGTTATCTGTGACTCTTATGAGTCTTCCCTTTTCAACATGGGCTTCAAGTGCGCATCCGGCACCGCAATCTTTATTACATGATACGGGGAATCTATCCATAGTTTTTCTCTCTCATTTGTAATCTAATTCTAATATATGGGATTTTTCTTTTCAATCTGTTATACTTCCTAATCACCCGTTATGGAGGTCTTTTATGTCACTCTACCGCATACTTTTCTCTTGGAAATCCAAAGAGGTGACTCTTAGTGCAAGACTTCTTGATATGACACATCCCTACTTCGTCTCGATCAAGGATATCATCCTCACTCAGGACAGTCCTCTGATCATCGATACGGGTAGGAAGCACTAGATGATCCTTATAGCAGGAGATAGCCTCACAGCGGGAAATATCGGAATAGGATTCAAAGAGTTCCTACCAGATAATTCAAACCTGCTCAGAGGGATAGATGGGGATACGATGAGAGGAGTGACGACGAGGACTCTTCGATATATAAAACAACAGAAGGTCAGGTCTGAGCTTGAGGGGATCATCCTCGAGTGTGGGAACAATGACGTCCTGCTTCCCTATCTTCAAGATAGTTCGATCCAAGTATTCCAGGATGCTGCACACTCACTGATCAGAAAAGGGTCAGAACCAATAGCTGATCCCGATGAGTTCGCACGTATCTATTCAGAACAATTGAGGATTATCATAGCTGAGACCTCAAGTATTCTCTCTTCACCCCAACTAATAGGCATCACGACCCTTCCACCATTAGGAGAGGACCTTCTTCATGAGATACAGGGCTACAGAACTGCCTATAATAACCATATCAGATCGATAGCAAAAGAGCTCTCACTCTCTCTGATCGACCTAGATTCAACGATACTATCACTCTACAGGGGTGCTCCTCCATTTACTTCACCACCCTACTTCATGGATGTCCCAGATAACTTCATCAAAGATGCTAGACTCATCGGTTCTGACCATGAGGCAGCTGAGATCCTCACCCACCAGAGAGGTTTGAACTATACGATAGATGGTCTCCATTACAATGCAGCAGGAGCACAGACTCTTTGCATCCCCTTTATCCATTTTATCGATACGTTAAATTAGGATATTCTTGATTTAGACCTTTCCTCTTTTTCACAGATTGAGTACATTTAGTTGTGCATATATCGCATGAGGAGGAATGGATGTCAGAGAACACCATATTGCCTATTAATCAAATACTGCCACATCACCTATTCATGGTACCCTTGACGGGGAGCCCCATATTTCCGGGGATCTTCACCCCTCTAGTCATTGAGGATGAAGAAGACATTACCGTGATAGAAGCAGCAATGGAAAGAGACAATCTGATAGGGCTCATCTTAACTAAAGATACTGAGAAAGACGGCTATAACCCGGAAAATCTCTATACTATCGGGACAGTCGCTAAGATTGTGAAGAAGATCAATCTGCCAGACGGCGGACTTAATATATTCATCTCAACATTAAAGAGATTCGAGGTGAAACGTTATATATCAGAAGAGAAGCCCCTTACGGCAATAGTCGATTATATCGAAGCTGTAGAAGAGAAGGATGATGAGATAAAAGCACTCACTCGTGCATTATTGATCGAGATGAAACAACTCGCAAAATCTAACCCACTCTTCACTGAAGAGATGCGTCTTAACATGGTGAACATCGATGAACCTGGGAAGATCGCAGATTTCATCACCTCTATCATGAATATTGAGAGAGAACAGCAACAAGAGATCCTCGAGACCATATTAGTCAGAGACAGACTTGAACAGGTCCTCGTTTTCATCAAACGAGAACAGGATCTTATGAAGTTGCAGCAGAAGATTCAGAATAGGATCAATAAGAAGATCGAGAAGAATCAGAGAGAATATTTCTTACGAGAAGAACTCAAAGCTATCCAACAGGAACTTGGGATCGCTGATGATCCAAGGACTCTTGCCTATGATCAGTTCAAAGATCTCATTGAGACCCTCCCGCTGAATTCAGAAGCCTATGAACAGGCAACTAGAGAGCTCGAGAAGTTCCAGTTCCTTGATCCGAACTCAGCTGAATCATCAGTAACTCGAAATTATCTTGAGATAATGACGACCCTCCCTTGGGCAGATGCAGTCGCAAAGGACTTCAAGCTTAAGAGAGCGATCAGAATCCTTGATCGTGACCATTATGGGATGCAAGATGTTAAGAACAGGATCATAGAACACCTCTCAGTCCGAAAATTGAAACAGGATACAAAAGGTTCTATCATCTGTCTAGTTGGACCTCCAGGCGTTGGTAAGACTTCAGTCGGTAGGTCTATTGCACGTGCTCTTAACAAAGAGTTCTTCCGATTCTCAGTCGGTGGTATGCGAGATGAAGCAGAGATCAAAGGACATAGAAGAACCTATGTGGGAGCTTTGCCTGGAAAGATCATCCAGGGACTCAAGATCGTCAAGACTAAGGACCCTGTCTTCATGATCGATGAGATCGATAAGATGGGAACATCCTATCAGGGGGATCCCTCTTCAGCACTCCTCGAGGTCTTAGACCCGGAGCAGAATGACAACTTCAGAGACCACTACCTTGACGTTCCATTCGATCTCTCTCAGATCATCTTCATCGTTACAGCGAACACCCTTGATACCATTCCTAGACCATTACTAGACAGGATGGAAGTCATCAGACTATCGGGTTATATCGCTCAGGAGAAGATCGCTATCGCAAAGAAGTATCTTGTACCGAAATCTCTCGATAGAAGCGGCCTGACCAAAACACAGGTAACCTTCAAACAGAAGGCTCTCACACGGATCGCAGATGAATATGCAAGAGAGGCAGGAGTAAGAAACTTCGAGAAATCTCTCAATAAGATCCTTCGTAAGGTAGCCAAGAAGGTCGTTGCAGAGGAGACAGAACTTCCTCTCGTGATCGACCACAACTCTATCGAAGAGTATCTGGGAAAACCGATCTTCAGAGAGGATGAGATCAAGAAGGCCGAACGCCCTGGTATGACCGTAGGTCTTGCCTGGACGAACTTTGGTGGAGATACTCTACTTATCGAAGCAGTGAATATCAAAGGGAAAGAGGGACTCCGACTCACAGGACAGATGGGCGATGTCATGAAGGAATCAGCAGGTATCTCCTATACCTATGTCCGTCATATAGCCGAATCCTATGGAGTGGATCCTACTTTCTTTAATAAGAACGTGATACATCTCCATATTCCTGAGGGTGCTACACCGAAAGATGGACCATCAGCGGGAGTCACTATGGCGACGACGTTGCTGTCATTAGCAATGGGAAAGAAGATTCGTGATAATCTAGCCATGACCGGAGAGCTCTCCTTAACAGGGAAGGTCCTTCCTATCGGAGGACTCAAAGAGAAGGTCATAGCGGCAAGAAGGAATAAGATCAAGACGATCATCATCCCAGCACAGAATCAGAGAGATCTTGATGAGATCCCTGATTATATCAAGAAAGGGATCACCTTCCATGCAGCTTCTCGTTTAGAAGAGGTTCTGGAGTTCTCCTTCACCCATCTAGCAAAGAAAGAATAGACGAGGAAAACATGGAACTATTAGCTCCGGCAGGAAATCTAGAGAAACTCTATTATGCATATACCTATGGTGCAGATGCAGCATATATCGGTCTTAGCAACTTCTCTTTGCGTGCACGTGCAGAGAACTTCCATGGCGATCAGTGGAAACGGATCAAAGAGGTCAAAGGGGATAAGAAACTCTTTGGTGCAGTGAATATCTATTTCCATAATGGGGACCTCTCAAAATTGCAGGAGTCGTATGAGTATATCGAACAGTATCCTCTCGATGCCTTCATCGTCAGTGATCTTGGGGCAGCTTCTCTTCTAAAGAACCGCTTCCCTGATATTCCGCTCCATCTCAGCACACAGGCGAACTGTATCAATGCAGAGGCTGCAAAGGTCTATCAATCTCTTGGATTCACTAGGATCGTTCTGGGAAGAGAGACTAGTCTTGATGAGATACGACAGATAAAAGATGCAGCACCGGATCTTGAGATCGAGACCTTCGTACATGGTGCGATGTGTATCGCCTACTCTGGTAGATGCTTCTTAAGTCGGGATTTCGCAGACAGGTCTGCTAACCAAGGGGATTGTGCCCACTCCTGCAGATGGGAATATCAGCTGAATTCATTAGACCTCGCTCTTGAAGAGAAGCAGCGACCGGGAGAGTACTACCCTATCTATGAAGGGGAGAACTTCACTTCGATCCTCTCCTCAAAAGATATGTGTATGATTGATTACCTCAAAGACCTCAAGGAGGCTGGTGTAGACTCCCTCAAAGTAGAAGGACGAATGAAATCCATCTACTATGCAGCAGTCACCACAAGAGCCTACCGAAAAGCATTAGATGCTCTTGAATCAGGAGCTACCGAGGATTCATGGCAGGGTTATAAAGACGAACTCTACAAGGTGAGTAGACGTGAGTATTCTACCGGATTCTATTTCGGTAAAGAGGATATCGAAGCATCAACTCAGAAGAGTTATGACAGAGAATATCTGTTCTTAGGATCTGTTGGCGAAGAGACAGAGAATGGCTATTATGAGCTAACAGTCAAGAATCAGATCAGAGAAGATGATATCATCGAGTATATCGGACCTGATATCCTCTTCATCGAAGATACTTCTTTCACTATAGTCGACGAGAACTATAATCCAGTGGTAAAAGCAGATCATGGAAAGACCTACTTCCTCAAAGCGTCCGTTCCTGTCGAACCCGGATATATCCTTAGAAAGAAGAGAGACCCAGACTGTGCCAATTAGTTAGGATAGTCTGTAGGACCTCATTGGTCTGGTCTCTTCGATCTATAGTGGAGACCCCATCCCCCTTTTGTTCTCCATACCAACCGAAGCCGGCATGATTACCACCAGCGATGACATGATACAGAGTATCTTCTGGTAGCAGATATTCAGCATCTGCGATCTTCTTCTGCGTGGCGATAAGGTCCTCACTACTAGTAATAGATAATACACTCAAACCAGAATCACTAAGATCAGTATTCTTCCCGGGATAGGACCCAAGTAATAGAAGACCTGTAACCGAATCGAATTCTGTTATACGGCAATATTCTGCAGCCATCGCCCCCCCTAGGGAGTGTCCTCCTATATACCAATCTCTCACCTCAGGATAGTTCGGGATGATCTCATCAGCAGCAGCAAGATCAAAGAATGCAAGATCAAGAGGCATATTCACTAGTACGACGACCCAACCGTTCTCTGTGAGAGATCGTGCCAGTGGGGCATAGGCCTCAGAATCTACCCGTGCTCCAGGGTAGAAGATCATGCCCTTTCCCGATTGGTTCGTCTCTGGGTAGAATACGATATGTTCTGCTGAGGTTACCAGGACAGAGCCTTTATTCATAAGGGCAGCTTCCGCTTCTGGCATGACCCTAAAGGGGATCACCGCCCACAATATGAATAGGAGTATCATCAGAGCGATAAACCCTACGATGATGCCTGCGATCCTTTTCACTATGCTTTTCATTGGTAATCACATCCTTCTACTATCATAGGACCAGTGCAATAGAGCCTGTCGTTGTCTTGGCCTACAGCCAAAATCGCCTTGTGGACAGTGTGATATCAACTGAGCACGGTGTCTTCTCATAGCTCTCCATCTCGAGATCTGACGAACGTCATCATCGCCTCTTCGACCCATATAATATCTACAATACCATTGGAACCAACCTCTCGGATCATCTTGGTGTATCCACCCCTTCTCTCTCCAGTAGTGAAGTGATTTCGACGCATCAACACCAAAGAAATTGAGTGAGGGATCCTTCTTACCAGAGCTGAATACTGCATGTTCAAACCAATTCTTAGGAAATTCTTCCATACAATCGCGCATGTAGACTCCTCCAAACACTCCTAAGGAGAGCATCTCTACAGGGGTCAACTGAGGTTCGAATCCCTCTGCAAAATTTGAACCAATCGATTCCGAACGATAATAGGTATAATCCTGTTGCATAGAATCATTCACTTTTACAAGAATAGGGATCATGAATCCATCTCTCTGCGAAGTTCAGTGATATGCTTCCCTGGTGAGACTTTGACAGGGCAGACCTTACTACAGACAAAATGTTTCTCACAACCTGAGACACCTCTCACGCCATAGGCGAGAGCTTTTAACTCTGAGACCTCTTTTTCATCATCACGTTTTAAGATCTCTCTATGAATCGCTGCTAGGGGCGCTGGTCCAAGGAACGTCTGTGATACAGGACAGGCAGATATACAGGAGCCACATTCGATACAGTTCTCGAATCGTACCCATCTTGAGATCTCACTGGGAGTCTCTCTATCTGTATTGATCTCACTATCTCTCAAGTATGAGGAGATCGGCATCTGCTGCACCATCGATGAAAGATCTACTACGAGATCTGTGATGATCTGAAAAGATGCAAGAGGCTTCACCTTTATCCTATGATCTGAGAATTCAGATAATCTCGTCATACAGGCAAGCCGTTCAGTCCCGTTTATGATACATGCACAGGTCCCGCAGGAACCATGATGACAGGAGTGACGATATTGAAGGGAATCGTCCATGGTATATCTGATCTCATCAAGAGCATCTAGGACTGTGAGTTCATCACTCATCGGTAGGATGAACTCCATGTATTCTTCGTCTCTAAGAATGGTTATGGTGTATAGGTGTTCACTAGTTTCCATGATATCCCCTCTTATAGAACTCTCGATGGGATGGAAGCACTACTTCTGCTGTTGTACAGGGAATCTCTACCCCCATCTTCTTACAGATAAGATCCGCTGCGGCCTCTCCCATACCTCTCAAAGTAGTAGCCTTCCCTCCGACGATACTTACCATATTATCGATCTTATCATATTCATCATGATCGATAGCTGCGAAGTCACGGCTGAGATCACGTACATCCTCAGAATCATTGGAGACTCCGTAGAGGGGTCTTGCAGCGGCCCAAGCCGTATGGTACTTCTGTTTACTAAAATCAGGGAACATAGCATCTGCTGATTCATAGAGGAAGGGAATATCTCCCTCATGTATCCGTACGATATCTGGGTCTTCTGAGAGCCATTGGGTAGAGCCTATGATCGTCAGTCCTCTCTGAGGCACGATGATATCTCCATCACCAGCTTTATGCAGTCTACTTACCACCATATTGGACATCCTGCCCTTCACGACGAGCATCGTACCCGGAGAGGGAGCCACTTGTAGGGGAATACCTGCCATCTGAGCGATCTGACCTGCCCAGGGTCCCGCGGCATTGATGAAATGATCCGCTTCGATATTCCTCTCTATCCCACTCGTATGATCAATGACTCGGATAGAAGCTATGTGATCACCACTATGCTCTATCGCTTTTACTTCGGTATAGGGACATATGTGTGCATTACCTGTTGCATAGGCACCAGCTGCGAAGCTGATCACCAAACGCCAGGGATCGATCGTTCCATCTGGTACCACTACCGCTGCATGGATCTTATTTGATAATGCCTTCTCATAGCGCAAAGCTTCAGAGACAGGGATCTCCACAGCTGGAATATCTGATTCCAGACAGGCTTCGATGAACTTGCTTCTGTATTGCATATCCTCATCATCTACAGCGACAAAAAGGCCTTTATTATACTCTATAGCTTTAGGTGCGATCTTTCTTAATATCGCACTCTCATGCATACACTCACGAGCGATATTCCGGTCTCCCATAGCATAACGTGCTCCGCAGTGTAACTGTCCATGGTGGCGCCCAGTAGTCCCTGATGTCAGTTCCCCACGTTCGAGGAGTGTTACATTGAATCCACGTCTACATAGGTCATACATGGAGGCGATCCCGGTCCCGCCTCCACCGATCACTACGATGTGGCCGAGTCTCTTACTCATAGCCTGCTCCTCGTAAAAAAGATGTCTTAATTGTTATATAGTACCATACGTGTTGAAAGAAAAGGTGAATCAATTTTGATTCACCTTTTCTTATGAGACTTTATGAGACTCTACTATTTTGAGAGAATTGCCTTCATCTCATCATATTTACTCAGGATCTCTTGATCTTTCTGTGGGGAGATCTTGTTCAGGATCAGGATCACCAAGAAGTTAGCGATGAATCCAGGAACGATCTCATACATCTGAGCGCCAAGACCAACCTCTTTCCAGAGCACACATACGATGGCTCCCGTGACCATACCAGCTAACGCTGACTTCCATGTAGTCTTCTTAGAGAAGAGTGCCATGAGCACGACAGGACCGAATGCTGCTCCAAATCCACCCCATGCATAGGATACTAGGGAGAGGATACTGCTCTTTGGATTGAGGGCCAGGACCATTGCAAGTACAGAGATTACGATGACACAGATCCTTCCAACCCAGATAAGCTCTTTATCAGAGGCGTTCTTATTGATGATCTTCTGATAGAAATCCTCTGTAAGAGCAGAAGATGAGACAAGAAGCTGTGAGTCGATAGTTGACATGATCGCTGAGAGGATCGCTGCAAGGAGGATACCTCCTAACCATGGATTGAATAGATCAGAGATCATATATATGAAGACCTTCTCTGCATCTCCACCAGGAGCCTGTTCATACATGACCATCCCGATGAGTCCGACGAGGATCGCTCCAGCTAATGAGATCAAGACCCAGACTGTGGCTATAGTTGTTGCTCGTGACATCTCTTTGACATCTTTGATACTCATGAACCTAGCCAGGATATGTGGTTGACCGAAGTAA
>CAZLZY010000010.1:0-20549 GCA_964564075.1 uncultured Spirochaetales bacterium | reverse complement strand
ATCCTTTCTTGGAATAAGATAAGAGCCATTTCTCAATATCTGCTGTCTTGATAATCTTAAGCAGCTTTCTTCTAAAAAAGGGAGTGATATGGTTTTTCAGGAGACCTTTACGTATACCTGCATGATTTCTTGAAAAGCTATACCCTCGAGCCAGTTTACCTTGGATGTAATAACATGTATCGTAATCCCACCAACCTTTGGCATAGTTCTCAAAACTTATATCTTTAGTGGGAACGAGTAGTCCTTTTCTTTTAAGTTCTTTACAATAGTTTTTAGCTGCAGATGGGAAAGTTTGTCCTGTACTCCTAGGTGTAATACGATTACCATCCTCATCATATGTACGATAGTAAAATACCTTGCGACCACTGGTTGATTTTCGGGGAAATACTGTAAATTCTTCTTTATAACGCATACATAACTCCCTTTGGCAATTGGTCACATAAGTGGTCACACTGCCAAATCTCTATTTATTTATTAGAGATAGAAAGTTATATATGTTATTGCGTGGTAAGCAATTATAATCATGCCCGAAAGAAGACTCGAACTTCCACGTCCATAAGGACACTAGTCCCTGAAACTAGCGCGTCTACCAATTCCGCCATTCGGGCTTGTGAAATGTATACTATCTTAAGAGCTATGTGATGTCAATATCACATCTTAATCTTATGTCTGAAGAACTTATCCCCAATAGAATCGTGAAAGTACCTGGCTCTAATCTCCAACCATGAATCTCTGTATCATAGAAACTAAAGTCCTCTTCATGTAATTCCATCGTGATCTTCTTCTGTCTTCCCGACTCTAGATTCACCTTGATGAAGTTCTTGAGCTCTTTCTCTGGTCTATATACACTTGCCTCTTGGTCATGGATATAGAGCTGCAGGACCTGTGCTCCATCAACCTTCCCGGTATTCTTCACTATACAGGAGACTGTTATTGGGAACTGGCTCTCTTCATCCTTTGCTATCTGTATCTTAGTCAGGGAGAACTTCGTATAGGAGAGGCCATGACCAAAGGAGAATAGCGGTTTCATCTCATCTCTATATCCTATCTTCAAGCCCTCTTTATATTCCATCTTGGTTACTTGTCGTATATTGGGATTCCCCTGTCCTATGGCCACCCTTCGTATATCCATCCTCTCTGGGTTTTCAACATAGTTCTTCACTGATTCGTAATCTTCCAATCTTTCGGCCATGGTGAAAGGTAGCTTCCCTGAGGGGTTAACCTCTCCATAGAGGATACGTGCAATCGTATTACCTGCCTCCTGACCAATATACATAGTATGTATCACTACAGGAGCTACATCGATCCAAGTGGCACAAGCCATTGCCCCGCCACCGTGAAGGATGACGATACAGTTCCTGTTCACAGCAGTCATCTGCCCAATCAAACGTTCTTGGTGATCTGGGAGTTCCCAACTTCTGTCATAGCCTTCACTCTCACTGATATTGGTGAATCCGGTAGCGATCACTACCACATCAGCCTTCACGATATAGGGGATATCACGATCATTGACAAGACCTCGTGAAGATTCTATGAACTGGACTTCACCCTGGTTGTTCGATAATCTTAGTGCATCATAGATACTATGTGTCCCCTCTTCCGGAAGCATAAAACTAGAGCCACCACCACCGGTTGTCGTCACGAGAGCATTGTTCCCTACCACGACGATCCGTCTTACCTCTTGGGTATCAAGGGGTAGGAGCCCTCGCTTGTTCTTCAAGAGTACTACCGCCTCATCTGCGGCCTGTAGTGCTAGCGATCTATGAGCTTTTGATTTTAGGTCCGCTTTAGGATCAACAGTCGGTCGATCGAAGATACCTGCTTTGATGAAAGTCTTCAAAAGATTCAATAGCATCCTATCAAGGTCCGCTTCAGTGATCTCCTTCCGTTCCATGGCAAGTTTGATCTTCTTCTCTGTCAACCATTTAGCACCCGGCATCTCTATATCAAGGCCGTTTTTTATCGGTCCGACAGTACTGTAGAGTGATATCCAATCAGATATGACAAACCCATCAAAGCCCCAGGAGTCCCGTAAGATATCTTTGAGCAGGTAGGGATTCTCACTTGCATAGGTCCCATTGATCAGATTATAGGAGGACATGAGACCCATGCTCATCCCTTCTATGATCGCCTTCTTGAAGGCGGGAAGATAGATCTCATGAAGAGTCCTCTCATCAACGACGGAGTCACTCTTATGCCGATCATAATCACTATTATTACAGAGGAAGTGTTTGATCGTGGTGATCACTCCGTTTTTCTGGACCCCTTTGATATAACCTACGGCCATCTCACCTGCAAGATAGGGATCCTCTCCCATGTACTCGAAGTTTCTTCCACACGTAGGGACCCGAGCGATGTTCACTCCGGGACCCAAGAGGATAGAAGCACCTTTCGCTCTGCACTCCTTCCCGATCGCATCTCCGATTCTCTCTATGAGTTCTCGATTCCAGGAGGATGCTAACGCTACACCTGATGGGAATCCGGTAGCATCACCAAAACACCTCACACCTGAGGTCGCATCAGCACAGTAGATACGAGGGATATTCAATCGGGGTATACCTTTGATCGCAAAGCTATCAATCCCTGATAGATAATCTATCTTCTCAGTCAGAGTCATCTCTGTGATCAATCCCTCAGCGCGCTTTTGTGCATCTTTAAGATCCCCTCCGTGAGGTGTGGCAGTATCTGCAGGTATTGTCTTATGATAATTACCAACGACACGCCTCATCATACCTTGCAAAAATCGCTGCTGAAGTCTATCTAACATGGGGTCCTCCACGTCTATGAGATTATATATATATGGTACCATACAAATGTAGCTATCTGAAAGGAATAGTATCCTTATAGCTTGCAAAATGCGTAAAACATGGCTACATTGTAGCCATGAGTATGAGAATATTAGCCCTCGGTGAGATCGTCGGAAGACCCGGTATCTATACCGTCAAACAAGGCTTGAAAAAACTAAGAGAACAAGAAGAGATAGACCTTGTCATAGCTAATGGCGAAGGTGCTACAGGCGGCTTCGGGATTGGTAGGAATCACTCGATCTATCTAAAGAAGATAGGGGTGGATGTGGTCACTACCGGAGAGAAGACCTTCTTCAAGAAAGATATGGTAGACCAGATCAGCAGATCTAACCATATCCTCAGACCTGCCAACTATCCTCCGAAGAATCCAGGAAGAGGATGGAGGACCTATGACGTTGGTGATAAGAAGATCGCCGTTCTTAACCTGTTAGGTCAATCAGGATTCTCTCGAGTTCACTTGAGCAATCCCTTTAGTTTCTTCGATATGATCATTGAGAAGATCCAGAGCATAACTCCCTATATCATCATCCAGTTCCATGCAGCGACCACAGCAGAGAAACGAGCGATGTTCTTCCATACAGATGGAAACGTCTCAGCTGTCATCGGTACTCACAACAAAGCGATCACCGCTGATGCAGAAGTCTTCCCGAGAGGGACAGCAGTCATCACCGATAACGGTAGATGCGGCTCCCTGATGAGCGTTGGAGGACTCCACAAAGATGTGGAGATAAGAAAGTTCCTAACAGCCATCCCAGAAAGATCACAGGATTGCTGGGATACACTTGAACTTCAAGGTGCTCTGATAACCATTGGAGACGATGGTAAAGCAGAATCGATCAAAGAGATCCGGTTCCCTGTGGAAACCCCAAAAGAGGAGAGATAGACTATGACGGAAGTCACAAAAGTAGTTTCAATAGATAAGCAGCAGATAACACTAGGATGTATCACCACGAGTTGTGAGGCATGTAGTGGTAACTCATTCTGTAATATTCAGGGAAAGACCTTCACAGCGATGAACGCTGAAGACCTCCCTATTCATGTGGGCGATTCTGTTGATGTGTACCTTCCACCGGGGAAGACCATACTCTCAGGATTCATGGTACTCATGTTCCCCCTCCTGATGTTCTTAGCAGGACTCCTCGGAGTAAGAGCTCTCGTAGATAATGCAAGTGAAGGATTACAGGCCCTCGGAGGCTTTATTGGACTTACCGGCGGTTTCCTCGTAGGATATATATTCGGGCAGGTAAAGAAAAAGAGTTATCAGCCGATCATCACAGGAATACGATCTTCCCAGGAGGAATGATTTGAGGTTAGCGATCCTTTCTGATATTCATGCGAACATCTTTGCATTTGAAGCGGTGGTAAAAGACCTCAGAAAGGAACGTCCTGATTCAATAGTATTTCTAGGTGACCTTGTAGTGAACGGACTCTACCCTAAAGCCTGCTATGAGCTGCTCTACGGGCTGAACCCATCTATTATCCTTAATGGGAATACTGATCTGTTCTTTGACTATTTCCTCGATCATGAACCTGGATCTGATAGTGAGCTCTACTGTAAGACTCTCTCTGACTATGCCCTAGAGAGACTACCGAATTCAGCAATTCTTGATTTTAAAACCCAAAAGATCTATAAAAAGAGACTCATTGGCTCAGAACCTATCGGTTTCTGCCACGGAAGCCCCTTAGCTGTCGAAGAGAAACTGATTCAAACAGAGTTGTCTGAGAGTTCAAAGAAGAAGCTCCTTGAACTAGAACTGTATACTCTCTTCTGCGGTCATACACATATTCCCACACAATACATGCTTGGCGATATGCAGGTGATCAACTTCGGTGCAGTAGGATACTCCTTTGACCGTGACCCTCGAGCCGCCTATGGTATCATCGATATCACCGATGCTGGGATCTATCCGATTCAGAAGCGAATACCCTATGATATAGACTCCTATCTGAAAGAGATCAGAAAAGAGGCACCCCCATTCGAAGAGAACCTCTCGTATATCATAGAACATGCACATCCTCCCGGGAGATGATAGATCATGATCGAACATATTCAAGCAATCTACTTCTCTCCTACCGGAGGAACTAAGAAGTATGTACGGGCTTTCGCTTCGAGATACCCCGATGCTCACATCACAGAGATCGATATCACCACAAGTTCACAGGAGGTGATACTTGATGCAGATATGATCATCCTAGGATCTCCAGTCTATGAAGGTGCGATACCAGAGATCGCAGTGAACCGATTCCTTAAGCTCACAGGACATAATATCCCAACGGTCTGCCTCATCAGTTATGGCCAGGTGGAGTTCGGAGCAGCTCTCTACCAGTTCGAACAGATCGCTAAGAGTATGGGACTCTCCCCTTGTTACAGTATCGCAGCACCAGCACACCACTCCTTTGCAACAGATAAAGCACCATTAGCTTTTGGAAGACCTGATGAGAGAGATCTTCAACAGATACGAACCTGTAGTCTATCAGGAGGCACTACCCCGTCAAAGGCAGTCCTCATGAGTTATCTTATGCCGAAGAACAGTGCTAGACGGCTCACAAAGGTCCCCAAGGTAGATAAAGCGACCTGCATCTCATGCGGACTCTGTGCTAAAGCCTGTCCGGTAGGGGCCATCTCCTCTATAGACTACTCTATTGACAGGAAGGACTGCCTTCGATGTTTTGCCTGTGTTAACGTATGCCCCACTTCAGCACGAGCTATCGAATACCGTCTCTCACCTATCGTCACAAGATTCCTAAACCAGCATAACAGACATAGAGCATCTGTAGAGGTCTTCACGACCATGGAACTCGATCGAAAGGATACCCGTGATATTCGAGGGTTCTAGCCACGTGAATCCTAATACATATTTATTATTTGTAATTATTACAATTTTGCTTGCTTTACAATTAAGTAGGCTGTATATTCTAAATAAGAAAACGGAAAGACTTATACTTTTTAAGAATGTGATTTGACCCGAAAGGGATTACTACTATTTTGATCATAAGGCTAGTTTGCTGCTATGCAGATTAATAACGAAACTAGCTTGAAGTGTATTTTCTATCATTTTTCCTCCTTTTATTAATGTTTAGCTATACTTTCAAAGGGATCCTCAGTTTGGGGATCCCTTTTTCTATCTTCTTTTTACTCACCAACTATGCTGATACACATTGCGCAACAAAAAGCTTTTCATTATAATTCACCTACATGAAGAAATACATATTTATCAGCGGCGGTGTATGTTCAAGTCTTGGTAAGGGGTTAACTGCGACCTCATTAGCCAACCTGCTCGAGAGCAGAGGATTGACCATACAGATGATAAAGATCGACCCCTATCTAAATGTAGATGCAGGTACGATGAGTCCCTATCAGCATGGAGAGGTCTACGTCACAGATGACGGCGCAGAAACAGACCTTGACCTTGGAAGTTATGCAAGGTTCACAAGAGCAACTATTCGAAAAGAGAACTCCATCACGACTGGCCAGATCTATCAGGCCGTGATCAGCAAGGAACGAGAAGGTCGTTACCTGGGAAGAACCGTACAGATCATCCCCCATATCACAGACGAGATCAAACGAAGGATCTCTGTAGTGGGAAAACGACCTGGCGTCGATGTTACGCTTATTGAGATCGGTGGTACCGTAGGAGACTATGAGTCTACCCCTTATCTAGAAGCAGCAAGACAGATGGCCAATGACCTTGGTTCAGAGAATGTCCTTTTTGTTCACCTCACCCTCGTACCTGAAGTCGGTGGTGGAGAGCTGAAGACAAAACCAACTCAACATTCAGTAAAAGAACTTCGAGAAGTAGGGATCCAACCGGATATCCTAATCTGTAGAGCTCCTGTCATGCTCGATAGTGATATGATCCATAAGATCTCCTCCTTCACGAACGTCAAGAAGGATGCAGTCATCGTTGGATATGATCTGGAAGAGATCTACGAACTCCCGTTAGTCTATCGAGAACAACGTGTTGATGACATCGTCATCTAGAAGTTGAAACTACATGCCAATGAACCGGATCTTACGAAGTGGACCGCGATGGTCGATATCTGTAAGCATGCGAAGAAGACCGTCAAGATCGGTATCGTGGGTAAATACATCCACCTTCCTGACTCTTACAAGTCTATCTATGAATCATTGAGACACGGTGGTATTGCCAATAAGGCAAAAGTCGAACTCGTGAAGATCGATTCTGAGACACTCGAGAACAGCACAGATGAAGAGCTCGCGGAGAGACTCAGTGGTGTTGAAGGAATCCTCATCCCTGGTGGTTTCGGAACACGTGGGGTCCTAGGTATGATCAAAGCAGCAGAGTATTGCCGTAAGGAAGAACTTCCCTGCTTTGGGATCTGTCTCGGTATGCAGATCATGGTGATCGAGTATGCACGAGATGTCCTTGGACTTGTAGATGCAGATAGTACTGAGTTCAAACCAGAGTCTAGCAATCCTGTGATCAGCCTTCTTGAAGAACAGCTTGATGTCACCGAGATGGGTGGTACGATGAGACTCGGAAAGAGTGAATCACACCTAAGACTCGGAACGAAGATCCAGACCTGTTATAATAATGAGATCATCTTCGAGAGACATCGACATCGATATGAGTTCAATAACAGGTATCGTGATGCATTCAGCGAGGCTGGACTCGTCATCAGCGGATTCACCCCTGAAGGTGAGTTGGTAGAATCAGTAGAGTGGCAGGACCACCCATGGGGTGTCGGAGTCCAGTTCCATCCGGAATTCAAATCCACACCGATCGACCCACATCCATTGTTTGCAGGATTCATCAAAGCAAGCATCGATCATGCTAAGAAGAAATAGCAGCTATAAGAAAAGACAGGAAGGCAGAATGATACATACTCCATCATCTGCCGTACTATTGTTCCTCTATATGCTCATAATGATCCTTTTGGGCTCATGCACCTTCGATTATCAGCAGGTGAATGAGGTCGAGGAGATCGAGCATCCTGATTTTATCCTACACCACACGACCTACCATATCAATCGAACCTCTACAGATCCACTGCTCTTCACTGCTGATCGAGCAGAGTTCTTCAGTAGGAAGGATTCAGTCACTCTCATCGAAGTCTCCTTCGTGCAGCTCAATGAAGCAGGTGAGACTATCATCGATGGGAGATCAGATACCGCATCGATCGATACCGATACGAATGATACGATCCTAGTGGGTAACATCCTACTTAGCTCCCAGACAGAGGCCCTTACGATCGAGACAGAGTCTCTCTATTGGGATCATGAGACCCAGAATCTCACGAGTCCTGATGAGTTATTAGTCACGGTGAAGTATGATGATGGATCGGTCGTACAAGGCTACGGTTTCCATGCTGATTTTACTAGACGTGTGATTGAGTTTGCCAAAATGACTGAAGGTGTACTACAATATGAGTGATATGAAACTAAGAAGAGTATTCTCCCTACTGATCATGATCCTCATACTCCTTCCCTTGAGTGCCCAAGAGGCACCTGTTAAGGATTCAGTCATCCGTTTCGCAAGCGACTATACTCGCGCAAGCCTTCATGAAGATGAGAAATCCCTATTACTCTCTGGGAATGCTTGGATCGAGACCGGATCTACGATGATACAGGCTGCTGCTATCGAGATATTCGGCAAGGAGTCCCGTTATATCAGCTGTACTGGTGATGTTGAGATCACCGATAGCAATCAAGGCCTCACGGTCAATGCTAAGAACCTCTACTTCGACAGACAGCGCGCTCTCCTTCGTATTGATGGTTGGGCAGAAATGGAAGACCGTACTAATGAGATCATAGCGAAAGCTGCATATCTTGAGAATTCTCAGGAGACGGGTATCACCCTTCTGCAGATCAGCGTGAAGATCTATAAGCATACTGAGGATGGCCCAATGATCTGTATGACAGATTCAGCTATCTATGACAGTGAGAAACAAACTCTTCAGATGACAGGGAACTCCATCGTATATTGGAAAGGCAGCTCATATGAAGCTTCACAGATCTCAGTCGATCTGACGAGTAACCAGATAACACTTGAAGGCAGAGTCAAAGGTACTATCAATGAATAATATACCAGAAGAAAGAAAGGTCCTACGCGTCGAAGGACTCAAGAAGAACTATGGCAAGAAGACTGCTGTTGAGGATGTATCATTCTCTATGAAATCAGGAGAAGTCGTAGGACTTCTCGGCCCTAATGGTGCAGGGAAGACTACCATCTTCTATATGATAGTCGGTTTCATCCACCCGACCCACGGTGATATTTTCCTTGATGATAAGAATATCACGAGACTCCCGATGTACCAACGAGCTCGAATGGGGATCTCCTATCTATCACAGGAACCCTCCATCTTTAGCAAGCTCAGCGTCGAGAACAACATCTGGGGAATCCTTGAGACACGAAATGATCTTACCAAGATTCAGAAGAAGGAGTTCCTTGAAGAGCTCCTCGAGAGTTTTGGGATTCAGGACTTAAGAAAACAGCCAGCATATAGGTTGTCAGGGGGAGAACGGAGAAGGACTGAGATCGCAAGGAACCTTGCAGTAGATCCGAAGTTCCTGCTGCTTGATGAGCCCTTTGCAGGAATAGACCCAAAGACAGTACAGGAGATAAAGTCCATCATACGAGTTCTCTCATATCGTGGGATAGGTGTTCTGATCACTGATCATAATGCACGAGATACACTCGATATCACAAGCTGTACCTATATCATAAAACAGGGTGAGATCGTAGAATCAGGTTCTAAAGAGAAGATCGCTGCTAGTCAGATCGCTCGAGAGTCTTACTTTGGTGAAGACTTTAGTCTCTGATCATGGTATGATCTAATCTGTTAATAGGAACGAAAAGAAGGACAGATTCAGATAAGATCATGCAGTCACAACGTATTATTCTATCACAGAGACAGCAACTCAAACTCAGTCCACAGATGTATCAATCACTCGAACTGTTGGCAATGCCGATACTCGACCTTAAAGCAAAGATACGTGATGAGATAGAGAAGAATCCTGCACTAGAGCTGACAAGTTCCTCTGATATCTCCTATGAAAGATACACCAAAGCGACACAAAAGAGTGACTATGATTTTTTCGAGAACAGTTCTGATCCCGGCTATGTGAGAAAAGCCAGCCACGTTGATGAGAATGCAAAACACCAGTTCATGGAGGGAGCCCTCTATCGTACAGAATCACTCCAGCAGCATCTTCTCGATCAACTCAGGCTCTTCCCTCTGACCGAGGAGAGAGTCGAGATCGGAGAACTGATCATTTCAAATCTTGATCATAATGGTTTTCATCAGGAGGATCCCTATTCCATCTTACCGGAAGGCACTGATATAAACATTGTGGATACTATGATCAATATCATACAGAGATTCGACCCCCCCGGCATATGCGTCAAAGACTTCACGCAATCTCTTGTACTCCAATGCGAACTAGAAGGACCAGCAAACAAACTCAGTGTGAGGATCATAGAGGATCATCTACAATCTGTGAAACGAGGAAAGATCGATCTTATAGTCAAAGAGCTACAAGCCTCTGTAGAAGAGATCGAAGAAGCGATCACTTTCATCAAGACTCTCAATCCTTTTCCTGGATCACTCTACTCTCATCTTGAGACTCAATATGTCATCCCAGATCTAGTGATCACCAAGATCGAAGATCAACTTACCATGAAACTCAACACTGATCAGATCCCAAGTCTCAGTATTGATGCAGAGTTCGAACATATCCTTGATGATGAGATCACCTCCAGTTCAAAAGAGACTGAAAAATATGTTCAGAAAGCTCTTAAAGATGCCACTTGGCTTATCAATAGTATTCAGATGAGGAATGCCACTCTACGGAAGGTAGGAGCTGCTCTGATCAAATATCAATTCGACTTCTACGTTCATGGGCCTAAATACCTAAGGCCACTCACCTTGAAGAACATCGCAGAAGAGGTCTCTGTTCATGAGACTACCATATCAAGGATCTCCAATGCGAAATACATTCAGACAGATTTCGGGATCTTCCCAATCAAATATTTCTTTACCAATGCGGTAGCAGGAAAGAGTGATGATGGGAAAGAGATCTCCAAGATCGGAGTCAAAGAGGTGATCAGAGAGATCATCGAAGACTACACTGGTAAGAAGAAACTATCTGACCAGAAGATCTCCGATCTCTTGAAAGAAAAGGACATTTCTGTTGCTAGACGTACGGTCGCAAAATATCGAAAAGAGCTGAATATCGACTCTTCATTTCATAGGAATTAAGAAATCATACTTATACCCGCTTTTCTTTGACATCTGGACCTCAGAGGTTTATCTTTTATATATACCCTACTTTCAGGAGGTAGCTATGAATCTAGACATTCGAGGCATCCATTACAACATCAGTGAAACAACTCATGAGTTCTTGAACAAGAAACTCGAGAGAATCGACTTCGCGAAAGATTACGTAATTGATCTTTCAATTCTCGTGGTCAAGGAGCCGCACGGTTACAAGATCGAAGGAAAAGTTCACTTCCAGTGGAGCAAGACCAAAGTCTTGAGCGAGACTGGATATGAACTGTATGAAGCGATCGAGATTTTTGTAGACAAGCTAGAGAGAGTGATCCGTAAGGAAAAGGGAAAAGTAAAAGAACATTAATCAGTCCGGCAACTAAAAGAGAAGGCTACTGCTTATAGGCAGTAGCCTTTCGATTGCCCTAGCCCATTTAAACAGGGTTTCGAACCATGAATCATGATTTTCCTCGTCCACATCATCAATAAATAATACTTAACATTCATTTACATATTTTAGGTTTGCATGGTATACTTGTGCCATGGAAGATTTCACAGTATTAGACCTCCTTGATCTGGACCTGAAAGAGAAAAGCGTTCTTAATTTGAAATGTATCGGGGGAAGACCAGGGTTAGCACGGACCATAACGACCTCAAAAGTCAATCGTCCTGGGTTAACCTTGAGCGGGTTCTTTGAAGAGTTCTCGCATAATAGTATTCAGCTCTTTGGTAAGGGCGAACAGGCTTATTTGAAACAACTTGAGAGTCATAATAATTATGATACGATCAATCGAATGTTCACATTCCCTATTCCTACATGCATCTTCTGTGAGGATATGACTCCAAGTGAGAAATTCGTACAGATAGCAGAGAAATCAGGGTGTCCTATCCTGAAGACTCCTTTAGCATCTGGAGAATTCGCCCTGAGATTATACCAATCACTTGATGATATATTCTCAGCAAAACAGACGATCCATGGTGTATTAGTCGAGGTATTCGGTGTTGGGATTCTTCTTGCTGGTGATAGCGGCGTCGGAAAGAGTGAAACGGCCCTTGAACTGATCGAACGTGGTCATCGACTCATCAGCGATGATTCGGTCAAGCTCAGTTGTGTGAATGGTAATATACTCATCGGTACCGGCGAGAATGAATTTCTTGCTCACCATATGGAGATACGTGGACTTGGTATCGTAAATGTAGCGAACCTATTTGGTGTACGTGCCATTCGAGATAAGAAGAGAGTCCAACTCTTCGCACAACTTGAAGAATGGGATTCAAATAAAGCATATGATCGGGTTGGTGGTGACCTCACCACAGATATCCTTGGGGTAACGATCCCAAAATTGGAGATTCCAGTCAAACCAGGAAGGAATATTCCGATCATCATTGAGACTGCAGCGATGAATGAACGACTAAAGAAGTTGGGTTACTCCTCTTCAAATGAGTTCAATAAGAATGTACTTAAATGGCTGGAGAGTGAATCAGCTAGAGACCTATATTATAACAACGAGGATACATTTTAATTTATGGTAGAAAAAATTGTTACAGTAAAACATAGAGCCGGTATTCATGCACGACCAGCTGCATTGATCGTGAAGACTGCCAACCAGTTTGCTGCAGACTTCTTCATTGAGAAAGATACCATGAAGATCAATGGTAAATCGATCATGGGTATCATCACCCTTGGTGCTAGTTATAAGACTGAACTGAAGTTAGTCTGTACCGGTGCTGACGAGAACGAGGCAGCGAATGCCATCGAGCAGTTATTCCTGAACAGGTTCGAAGAGTAATCGAGATCAGGAACTGATGCGTTAAACGCATCACCATAAGGGGAAAAATGAAAGGACTAACCAAACGACAAGCAGAAGTCATGACATTTGTACAGGGATTCATCATGGAAATGACCTATCCACCAACGATCAGAGAGATCGCTTCTGAGTTTGGGATATCTGTCAAAGCAGCTTTTGATCATATCAAGGCGCTTGAAAAGAAGAACATGATCAAGAGTAGTTCTAATAAATCTAGATCTCTAGAGATCATAGATACTGCTTACAGCCCTAATGTGGAGATGATCCAAGTCCCCTTGATCGGTACTGTAGCTGCAGGAGTCCCTCTACTCGCTGAAGAGAATTTGGAAAGGACTATCCCCTTTGCTCAGAAAGTATTGGGAAGTGGGGCCTTCTTCGCTCTTCATGTACAGGGTGACAGTATGATCGAAGCTGGTATCTTTGATGGTGATATTGCGATCATCAGACAGGTACAGGATGCTTCGAACGGTGATATCGTGGTAGCTAGGATTGCAGAAGAGGCTGTTACTCTCAAACGTTATTATAGAGAGCAGAATAGGATTCGACTTCAGCCGGAGAATGCTGCATATCAACCCATATTCACTCAGGATATGAAGATCCTAGGGAAACTCCATATGATAGTACGTAATTATGAATAGACCATTTCCTGCCTACCTACTTCTCGGTCCTGAATCTGGAAACAAATCAAAACGAATACGAGAGATACTCGCCCTCTGTAAAGAGTTCAACTCTGGAGAGGATGCTGAGATTCATAGATTCTATCCCTTCGAGACAGAGAACGGTGAGATACTTGCAGCACTACAGAATGCCTCCTTATTCTCACCCTATCGCCTTGTCATCTTAGCTGAAGCTGAGAATCTCAAGGCAGCTCAGGCTCAGTTGATCGCCGGCTATCTGAAGAAACCCTCTGATTCAGTGACACTAATCATTACCAGCTCACAGAATAGTGTCCATGCATCACTGACGAAAGTGATCCCGACAAAACAGCGAGAGATGTTCTGGGAGCTTTTTGAGAATCAGAAGAAAGATTGGATCATTGCCTATTATCGAAAGAGGAATATTCAGATCACTCGAGATGCGATCGATCTGATGCTCTCACTCGTAGAGAATAATACCCAAGACCTTCGAATCGTCTCACAACAACTTGCTTCCTATATGGGAATCATCCATGAAGAGAGAGAAAAGACTGGCCCCTTACAGATCACTGAAGATGATATTGAACAGTATATCTTCCATAGTAAATCTGAGAGTGTATTCACCCTTTTCGAAAAGCTTGCAGACCGAGACCTTGAAGCTACACTTGAGATCTTACAGGCACTTCAACTCAGCAGAGAGGCAGATCCTATCAAACTCTTCGGTGGACTATTATGGCAGTTTCGGAGACTCTACTCCTTTATGTCGCTCATCGATGAGGGAGAGTCAGAATCAGTAGCCTGTAACAAGGCAGCAGTACTCGGAAAGTCTGCAGCCATCAGGGGAAAGCATAATCAGAAGATCTATCATCAGGCCTCAAACAAATATTCTATCCCTGATATTCAACACATCATATCCTATATTTGCACGATTGATGGACAGATGAGAGAGTTTGGGAATCCCTTACAACCCGTCCTCTTCGACAGACTCATCTACACGATCATACGTCATGGTGGGGTTCCAGTCACTAAAGATGATTTTCTTATGACTCGAGTCTCGTTATAACAGCATTCCGTATCTCACCTGCAAGTTCCAAGGGAATAGAACATCTCTTTGCGATAAGAGCTAGTTCTGCATCTCCTATCGCCTCTAGGGAACCGAACTCCTTCATGATCTTCTTACTACGAACAGGACCTATCCCCGGTATTGATTCAAGAAGAGAGAACTTGGAATCCTGTTCTCGTTTCTTCTTGTTCAATGATGTTGCGAATCTATGAGTCTCATCTCTTACCGCTTGCAGGATACGCAAGGCCTCATTGCCTTCGGGTAATCTGATCGGTACATCCTCATCATGTCGGTGAATCTCTTCGAACTCCTTAGCAAGACCAATGACCGGTATGTGATAGAGCCCTAGACTCTCCAGGATCCCCCTAGCTGCATTGACCTGGCCCTTCCCGCCATCTATGAGGATAAGGTTCGGTTGTTCAAGCTCTTCGTTGATGACCCTCGTATACCGTCTAGCTACTGCTTCCCGAATAGCCTCATAATCATCAATAGCCCCATCAAGTGTCTTGAGGTGGAATCTTCTATACTGCTTCTTATCTGGGACCCCATCATAGAAGGAGATCAATGAGGCTACCGGGTATTTCCCTGAGAGCTGGGCAATATCGAATCCTTCAATACGTTTAGGGAGTTGCTCAAGTTGTAGGACTACCTGAAGCTCTTTGAGACCTTCGATATTCTTCATACCCCTCTTACGTCTAGAGACATCTTGGCGGGCATTCTCTAAAGCCATCCTAATGATCTTATGGTGCTTCCCCTGTTTTGGGGTATGAATTCGGACCTGTTTATGGAGTTCTCGGGTAAAATAGTCCTGTAACAGCTCTGTATCAACATCATGAGACACATATAACTCTCTTGGGACCATATCCTCTTCAGTATAGAACTGCATGATGAAGGAGTTCAGGTTATCCCTCTCATCAGAGGAGGTCTCAGCTCTGAACATCTCACGTCCGATCAGTTTCCCCTCGATCATCTGAAACAGTGATATCGAGCAGATCTGCTCATTCATGATACAGGCAGCATAATCTCTATGAGCAAGGGTGAAATCCTGAACCTTCTGTTGGGTATTCACCGATTCTATGGCTACGATCGTATCCCGCACCTCAGCTGCCTTCTCGAAGGCAAGATCCGCAGAGGCCTTCTTCATCTCCTCTTGCAGTTTCCTCATGAGATCTGAGGTCTTCCCAGAAAGGAAGGCTTTGACCTGATCTACCTGCTGCTGATACTCCTCTTTCGTGATCTTTCCGGCACAAGGAGCCTGACATTTTCCTATATGGTAATAGAGACAGGGACTGTATCGTCTTTTCAGAGTCCCTTTACATTTCCTTAAGGGGAAGAGTTTATTGATGAGTTCTAAATAGGTGTCAAGCTTACCAACATCAGCATAAGGTCCGAAATAGGTAGAACCATCTTTGATGATCCTTCTTGTCCTGAAGACTCTAGGATAATCCTCATTGGTGATCCTGATGACCGGGAAGGTCTTACCATCTTTCAGTGATATATTGTATTTCGGGTTCCACCGTTTGATCAGGTTGTTCTCCAAGATAAGAGCCTCATACTCATTGGTGGTGATGATATATTCGATATGATCGATATGCTTAACGAGCATACTCGTCTTGAGATCACGATTAGCTAAGAAGTAGGAGGAGACTCTCTTCCTCAGATCTTTTGCCTTTCCTACATAGATGATCTTTCCTTGTATATTCTTCATCTGGTAGACACCAGGTTTGTGGGGAATCTCTTTGACTTGCTTATCGATTGAACTCATACCCCATAATATACAAAAAACGAGGGGACTGTCCAATATCTTACTTGCCAACATGAACAACAAGCAATACAATCTCTCCACAGGAGTTACCATAGTGATAGATTCATCGAACTGGGATACCTTTCCCGGTTTTTCCACCCTACCTCAAGCTGATCAGACTTTCATCAGGGAAGTTGCCGAGAGACTACGTCTCTCTCATCAGAATGTAAGAAAGATCTGTGAAGCAGCTGTCGATCTGACGCTTTGGGAAGAACCTTCGATATCACGGTTGTGGGATGAGAGAGGAACTGAGAAGCTCACCGGAAAGAGTAAGAGTTCGAAGATAGTCTCTCGTTTCTTGAGCTCAGTGACGCAACTAAGAGAGAAGATCACCTCTTATGATGATTTCATACCTCCGGTACTCTCAGAGCGAAAAGATATCGTAATAGAGCCCATATCATCTGATCAGAAATTGATGGGCAGATGTCCAGTCGCTACAGAGAAGACTCGCTGCTGTAACCTTGAGACATTAGATGCCGTGAAGCAGTGTGGTTTCGGATGTAGTTACTGTTCCATTCAATCCTTCTATGATCAGGATAGAGTCTATTTTCATCAGGATCTAAAATCTAAACTTTCCAAATTGGAGATAGATCCTAATCAGATCTATCATATTGGTACAGGTCAATCTTCTGACTCACTCATGTGGGGTGATAAAGATAACCTCCTAACCGATCTATTCTCCTTTGCTTCAGACCACCCCAATGTGATCCTAGAGCTCAAGACCAAGGCTGCTAGAACTGACTGGTTGCAGGTAGAACCTCTGCCAAAAAACATCATTGCTACCTGGTCATTGAATACACCTGCAATAATTAATGCTGAAGAGCATCTAACAGCCACATTAGAGGCCAGACTGCAGGCTGCACGTGCAGCGGCAGATAAGCATATACTTGTTGGTTTTCACTTTCATCCTATGATCTGGTATGACAGATGGGAAGCTGATTATACTGATGTCATCGAACGTATACAGGAACTCTTCTCACCAGAAGAGGTGGCCATGATCTCGATGGGAACCCTGACCTTCATCAAACCAGTGATCAAACAACTTCGTGCAGCAGGAAGAAAGACCAGAGTGACTGAGATCCCTTTGATCGATGCTGCAGGAAAGTCTTCTTATCCCCTCGATATCAAAGAAAAGCTCTTCAGGACAGCATATCAGAAGTTCTCACCTCAGTGGAGGGAGTCTGTGTTCTTCTATCTCTGCATGGAAGATCCCTCCTTATGGGAGCCGATATTCGGATTCTCCTACCCTGATAATGATACATTCGAGAAGGCTATGAAACAGGCTTATATGGATAAGATCGATTCAAGAAGGTAGATTAGAACTTGCCCATTCCTAAAAACCATAGTAACATCTGAAAACAAAGAAATGTAAAACTGATTGATACCAAAGGAATTATATGCCAAAACGTAACGATGCGAAATTAGTTGATAATATAAAGATCTATAATAAGATGTTCCCATATCTTATGCCGAAAAGAAGTGACTCTCTCGTCTATTATTCTATTGAAGTAGAGATGACCAATGCAGTCAATTTCATTCGTAAGAAGAATAAAGAGGCAGGCACGAAGCAGTATCGTCTCTTTGATGTGGTTCTTGCTTCCATGATGAGAACCATGGCATTACGACCAGCAATGAATAGATTCCTCTCGAATTATAGATATTGGCAGCGTGCCGAACACTCCTTCAATTTCGTCGTGAAGAAAGATCTGACTGAAGAGGCACCAGAGAGAAATGCGATGGTCAAGTTCGAACCTGCGATGACATTCGAAGAGATCGCAAAGATCATATCTGAGGCTATAGAGGAAGCAAGGACAAGTGAGGAGAGTGGAGATGAGACAGTCATCAAAACATTCCTAAAACTACCTAGCTTTATGTTGAGGTTCGTTTTTGCTATCTTGAAATGGCTTGATAAGATCGGGCGATATCCTAAGGCCCTGAGAGATGTAGATGGACTACATGTATCAGCATTCGTGGCGAACCTTGGAAGTATCAATATATCGAATCCACCCCTTCACCACCTCTATGAATGGGGAACTACATCGCTATTCGTCACTATGGGGAAACTACATAGAAAGAGACTTATAGATGAGCATGACAATGAGTATATCAAAGATACACTGGAAATGGGCATCACCGTAGATGAGAGAATAGCTGAAGGGTTCTATTTTATGAGGACCATGAAACTTATGCAATATTGTCTAGAACATCCAGAGTCTCTCGACGAGGCTCCGGATCTCTCTAAAGCTTACTAAACTTTCGACTCAAACTTCTGTATGAATATCTCTTTTTCTCGTCCAGTCAACGGGTTCTCTTCTCCTGAGAGGAGTGCTCGAACTGCATCAGCTTCAGAGCCTGATAGAGAGACACCTTTCAGTCTATGATCCATGAAAGCTTCACAAGCCATCGGACAGACAAGCTTTGTGATCTCATAGATCTGATCTGCAAAGGCTCGGATCTCATACTGTGCATGAGCATCCATCCTAAGGCTGAGAAAATGGAATAGGTTATGAAGATCCATCTGCCAGTACCACTGGGTATACAAGCTAAGAGGAAGATTCACTCGGGCGATCTCTCGAGCGATATTCAGATCAAGCATCTCTTCATATGTCTCATATGCTCGCTTCTGATCGGCTCTCAGGAGCTCAATAACCTTCTGCTGCATCTCTTCAGATACTGGTTCAGCCATTCTACCCTGTTTGTTATCTTCACTCTGGAATGCGATCTTATCACCATCTGGGATATAACATTCATCAGACATGATACTATATCGACCTGAGATCTCGTTGAGTTTAGCAGTCCTATGACGAATCCACTGTCTTGCAACGAAGATAGGCATCTTCACATGAAATGTGAGATTGACCTGTTCGAATGGAGAGGTATGTCCATTTCTCAGGAGATAATTGATCAGACCCTTATCTTTTCTGTAGGTCTTCGTCCCTCCAGCATATGAGACTCTTGCAGCCTGAACGATCCTGTCATCGGAACCAAGATAATCGACAAGACGAACAAACCCCTTATCTAATACGGGAAATTCCTTATCGAGTATCGCTTCAGCCTCTGGAACTATACAATGAGCCATGACTCCTCCAATCTCTGTTGTTTGATTATTTCAAGTTATCGAACTTACGTTCTTTTTCCATATCGAAGATGATGGTCTCCAGGTTCTTGAGTCGTTCTTCCTGCGCATCTAGTCGCATCTGAAGTTCATTAAGCACCTTCTCTGACACTTCTCCACCTTTCTTATGATCGAAATAACTTTTGAGGACTCCTGTTATGGAGCCAACTAATACTATCATTACGACTGCAAACCAAAAATCCATAATAAGCCACCTTTTATATATTATATGAAGTGTATCAAAGAAGAGATTCAAGTGCAACCAATCTCAGGCGTCCTAGCAATATCCCAAGACCTGCAGAACAGGCTGTCTCTGTTCTTAATACCCGGTCACCCATTCCGGCAAAGGCGAAGCCCTTCTCTTCAAAGACCCCTCTCTCCCTATCTGACCAGCCCCTCTCAGGACCGATAGCCAGAACCACAGGTTCTGTTAATGGGATATCCATGATATCGCCTTTAGGATGAATATTATCAAGAAGAATACGTGTCGGGATATCCTCTAGCTCTAACAGATCGACAGATCGATAGGTGATACATTCAGGGATCCTTGTAGACACTGCCTGCTCGGCTCCATGGAGAAGGAACTTCTTATACTCCCCTTTTGTCCATAGATGCGATTTCCCGTAGGACTTCTCTGCAGTATCAGCACCAACCACATGGATCTTCCGTACCCCGAGACTCACCGCTTCACGCAGGATCCTCTTCATGCAAATAGGTCTCACTTGAGCAACGACTAGTTCGATTGGAGAGAAAGGAGTAGATTCCTCTTTTGGATCCCAGTCTATCTTGATCCCCTCGTCACCGATCCCTGTGATAGTCGCATTACCGACCGGCCCATTGATCAGTCCCATAAGGACCTGATCACCAGGAACTACTTTGAGGATCTTCTTCATATGCTTAGCCCTCTCATCACTCATCGGGATGAGATCATGCGTGGGCCTCGTGTCAAACAGGATAATATTCATATATCTTGTTATACCATGTTTCACTAGATGCCCCAAGGATATACATCCTTGATAAGAAAGAGAACTCCATTTAGTAGCAGGAGAGGAGGGACTGCCTATATCCTCTTCAATACAGAAGCT
>CAZLZY010000009.1:0-20652 GCA_964564075.1 uncultured Spirochaetales bacterium | reverse complement strand
TCTAGATTATATTCTTCAAATAGAGCGGTATTATAGAAGATACCTTGCGTATTGATAGATATCGGTACTGCATAATTCTTTTTGTTAGTTAACTTGATTGATTCAATGATCGAAGGTAGAGCTCCATCAGCTACTGGATCAACTGTTAAGTCAATAAAATACCCTTCAAGTGCAGCAACCATATAATCACCGCTATTTGGCCAATGAGTAAGGAGGTCAGGAACATCATCTGCTGCAAGCCTACTGGTAAGGACCTGTCCTGCATCAGCAACATGGATCTGATCAATCTTAATACCGGGGTTCTCTGCCTCAAACTTTTCTATGATCTCATCGAACAACTCAACGACTTCTCTTTTTTGCTGGAAGAACTCCAGTGTAAGAACTTCCTCTGCATCTCCACTAGCCCAGCAGGATACTGCCACAAAAAAACATAATACTGCAACCAATACCTTTTTCATTCTTTTCTCCTTTTTTTAATCACTCAACACAATTTAGAATCTGTTTCTATATTCGAAACCATTTCTATATTAAGCCATGAAGCAGTGGATGTCAATCAAATATATATATAAGAAAACATACCTATTCACTCTATATTTCTATTTATTGACATGATACTATAATTTTATCTATAGTAGAAATGATTTCGAATACTGAGCATTAAGGATATATATGAGTGTGACAAATAGACGACAAGAAGAGAAACAACGAAGGATCAATGATATCAAAGAATCTGCATGGAAGATCTTTCTCCAAGATGGTTTTGATCATGCGAAGATCGCAGATATTGCAAAAGATTGCAGATTGGGGCTATCAACTATCTACTATTACTTCAAAGACAAACGACAGATCGTCTATGCTCTCATGCTTGATTTTAAGAAAAATAGGAATAAAGCGCTCATTGAACTTATTGAGAATACTATAACCTATAGAGAGTTCTTCAAGATTTATATAGACGTCCATCTTCAAGATATTGAAAGATTCAAATTCTTTGTTCTTGCTGATAGTTATTATAATTACCATATGCAATATGACCTTGATGACCCTATCTTAGACCAGTATGACAAGATCACAAGAAAAGATGGCAATTACCTGTTAAGTTGTTTATCACAAAATTTAGATGCTGCTGGAAAAGCTAAGATCCGCGTTGGGATCTCCATGATCTTAGGATTCTTAAAGAGATATGTTCTGTTGCCTCCCAAAAGTTGGCCAAAGAATAGCGAGGAGACTGCTGAGATGTTTGTGAACCTTCATTCAATGACTTGCCTACTCTTTGAAGATATTGGCATCGATCTGGATAAGATTATCGAGGTTCCTGATTCAGTTATCTAACAGGTCCTATCCATAATCAGATTGATCGATCTATGTGGATGAACGACGTATACAGGAAACAGACTTCTTCAAGAAGTTTGAGATACGAGCAGAGCTCTTGGAGACCCAGAGCTCTCTTTAAGAGAACCAGATAGAGGTAAATAGTGACAGTTTCATCAATGAGGCACTTCCATAGTCTATCGACATACTGATAAGATACGAACATGTATGACATTATCATTATCGGAGCAGGAGCTGCAGGATTATTTCTCGCAGCCAACCTACAGAATAAGAAAGTCCTTCTCTTAGAGAAGATGAAGAGTCCAGGAAACAAGATCCTCATTACGGGTAGCGGGATGTGTAACATCACCAATACCGATGACCTGGCGTCTTTCCTGACCCATTTCGGGGATAAGAAGAAAGCCAACTTCCTCAAACCTGCCATGATGAATCTCTCAAATGAGATGACTCGAGCCTGGTTCGAAGCACAAGGACTCCCACTTACCGTAAGAGAGGATGGGAAAGTCTTCCCAAAGACCATGAAGGCCCAAACAGTAGTAGATACGCTGCTCTCCACTGCAAAGAGCAATAGGACTGAGATCGCATACTCTCAAGTCGTCAAGAAAGTAGACCACAGCAATGAGATCTTCACCGTTCAGACAGAGGGTAATTCTTTTGAGTCCCGTAACCTGGTGATCTCTACTGGTGGTAAAGGATATGAAGTAACAGGTTCAGATGGCTCAGGATATCCTCTGGCAAGAGCATTAGGACATTCCATCATAGAACCTACCCAAGCGCTGGTTGGAGTCATGATCAAAGAGTATGGGTTTGCCGGGTTGTCAGGGAATGCTACGAGGAACTCCTTTGTCGAGTTCTATAGACAAGGTGAGTCAAAACGGTACCTTCAGGCATCAGGGGATCTACTGTTCACCCATAAAGGGGTATCCGGTCCAGTGATCATCAACAACTCCCGATTCATCCATAATGGGGATCTACTCAAAGTCTCTCTTATCCCGACTGATAACAAAGATAGATCACGAGAAGAACTTAATACTATATTCCCTGCAGAGCCCAAGAAACAACTGAGTACGATCCTGAAGAAGTTAGGACTCTATGGTAAATTGATCGTAGCTCTCTATGATGAACTTGAGATCACAATGGAGATCACCTGCGGTAATCTACCGAAGAGACAGAGAAAAGCCTTGATCAACTTATTATTGGAATACCCCTTAGAGGTATCCCGAAAAGGGTACTTCTCATCTGCGATGGTCACAGCAGGTGGAATCGATCTGAGTGAGGTCGATAGGAGGACCATGGGATCGAAGAAGGTCTCAGGTCTCTATTTTGCAGGAGAGATCCTTGATATTGATGGAGATTCTGGTGGGTATAACCTTCAGGTCGCATTCTCTACTGCAAAACTTATTGCTGATCATTTAGATAAGTAGACCGTAAACAAGCTTTTTGTTTAATAAACATTCATTAAACAATATTGACTCAGCCCAGTTCTCTCTTATATGATAATGTAATGAAACCAACGATAAGAGATGTAGCGAAGAAGGCAGGTGTCTCTCCTGCTACCGTATCATTAGTACTCAATAACAGATCAGGGATCAGTAGAGAGACGAGGACTATCGTTCTTGCTGCAGTAGAGACCTTAGGCTATATCATCACAAAGAGGGCCTCATCTCAAGAGACGAGAGAGGTCATCTGCTTTCTCAAGATCGTCCGACACGGTCATATTCTTAACAGAGACCATAATGAGTTCATCTCTGACTATATAGAAGGGATCCAGAAGGAGGCTCAGGTATCAGGAATGTCACTCGAAGTACGAAACTATTCGAGTACTGAGATACCTGATATCATCTCTGACCTTGAAGGTACCCCTTATAAAGGACTGATTGTCCTCGCAACAGAGCTGGCTCCATCTGATATGGAAGGTTTCAACACCTTAGCTCTACCAGTCGTCTTCATAGATGCTTCACATCCAATGCTCCCTTTCGATTTTGTCGATATGGACAACGAGGGGGCTGTCTATTCCTTAGTGAAAGCATTCATCGATCATGGACATACTAAGATCGGGATGATAGCAGCAACGACTGAGACCAAGAACTTCACCTTGAGAAAGAGATACTTCCTAGAGGCGATGCACTACTTCGACCTTCCTGTGGAGGACCAGTGGATATTCTCATCCGATTCAACTAGAGAACAAGCCTATCATGATATAAGACCCCAGATCGAAGCACTGAAGGATCATCTTCCTACTGCACTCTTCTGTGTCTGTGATATCATCGCATATGGAGCTTTACGAGCATTAGTGGATACAGAATCGACTGTTCCTAAAGATATATCGATCATCGGGTTCGATAACCTCATTTCTAGTCAGATAACATCCCCACCACTATCATCAGTGAATGTATCAAAGAGATGTATCGGGTCAAAAGCTTTTCAGCTAGTACAGAGAAGAATAGATAAACAGGAAGAGCTCCCCTATGAGAAGGTCTTCATCGGTAGCACACTTATACAAAGAGAGAGTCTCAGCTTCATCACAAAGGAGAAACACTAATCATGAAGATCTTAACATACGGTTCCCTCAATATCGATCACGTATATCCTGTACCACATATCGTACTTCCAGGAGAGACTATCCATGGAGGAAACCCTATAGATCATGCAGGGGGTAAGGGAGCCAATCAATCGGTTGCGATAGCTAAAGCTGGCGCTGATATCTGGATGGCAGGAAAGATCGGTAAAGATGGTTCCTGGGTCTTGGACCTCCTTAAAGATGCTGGTGTCCATACAGAGTTCATGCATGTTTATGATGGACCTACAGGCCATACGATCATTCAGGTCACTCCCAAGGGTCAGAACTCGATCATCTTGTTCAATGGTGGAAACACCAAGAACACCAGAGAGGAGATTGATGAGGTACTCTCACACTTCAGCGAAGGGGATTTCCTCGTTCTCCAGAATGAGATCAATGATACCCCATACATCATAGATGAGGCATATAAGAGGAGGATGAAGATATGTCTGAATCCTGCACCTTTCACCGATCATGTAAAAGAATGGCCTCTAGAGAAATTAGAACTTCTCATTGTGAATGAGTTAGAAGGAGAGAGCCTAGCAGGGATCTCAGCCACTTATGATGAGATCCTTCAGGAACTGACACGCCTCTATCCTGATGTCCATATCCTTCTCACTCTTGGGAAAGAGGGGGCAAAGTATGGTAGGAACCTAGAAAGGCACTTTCAGGCTATCATCGACTCCCCTGTCGTTGATACAACTGCCGCAGGAGATACCTTCTTCGGTTATTTCCTCGCCCGATTCATCGAAGGAAGATCAATAGAAGACTCGATGTATCAGGCAACTCTTGCAGCCTCTATCACGGTATCAAGGCCGGGAGCAATGGATTCGATCCCATTGGCAACTGAGTTAGTTTAGTATTCTTCAGGTGAGTTACTATGTGCTTATGAACTTAGCTCAGGAGAATCATCTATAAGAATCGCAGGTCATAACTACTCTTCAAGATTCTTATTGATCACACTCTCTACGGCCTCAAGATGTTCTTTCATGACAGTAGCTGCCTTCTCTGAATCTCTTTGAGATAAGGCATCACAGATATTCTTATGCTGTGCATAGACCTTATGCATCATACCAGGGGCTTCTGAAGCCTTCTTTTGGTGGATACTCAAGGAGTTCCTGATGGTATTGATGAAATTAAGGAATACTGAATTATGGGTAGCTTTAGCTATTGCCTGGTGAAACTGCTTATCATAGTCATCAAGAAGAATATGTAGCTGTTCCTCTGCAAGGTTCTGATTCACCAACTCATGTCGCTTCTTAGAGATCGACTTGATCTCTTCGATCTCCTCATCTGTAGCATTTATGGTAGCAAGCCTTGCAGCCTCTACCTCCATGATCTTTCTGAGTTCTATGACCTCACTGACTACTTGATCTTCAAGCTGTACGTAGATTCCCAATGCCTTCTTGAGGATCACCGTATAATCAGTACTGACGAAGGTCCCCTCTCCCTGACGGGAGGAGAGAATACCGATCTGACAAAGAGAGCTGATCGCTTCGCGCAGAGGGACTCTGCTTACTCCAAGATCACTTGCTAGTGATCTCTCATCTTGGAGTCTCTCCCCAGGTTGAAGTTTCCCTGAGCTTATCTGCTCGAGAAGATAGTCAAATACCTGTCCGCCTATAGTCTTTCTTTCTATCATATCTCTTACAAACCTTTTTAGTTGGAACCTTTCTTTAATATACCATGTTTTTGAAAACATTCCAGTGAGTATTCAAAGGATTCCTGAGTTGCACCAATAGCTTTCAAGAAACGATACTCGGCAGCAATGATCCCACCTTTAGGAGTCCCCCATGTAGTAATGAGGTTAATGACCTCTTGTTGGATCTTCTCCTTATCTCCGGTAGGAAGTGTTTCCTGGATATCGACAGCAACATCGAATGCGATCTTTCCCGCATACCTCGCTCCGATCTCATCGATCCCAAGGGTGTTAGGCTGATGGATATTCACGATGTCTACGCCAAGTTCAACGAAATCATCTAAGATATCATTGATCTTGCCACAGCTATGGAAATCTACATACATACCATAACCATGGATCTTATCAATGAGTTTCTTATATCTTGGTTTGAAGATCTCTCTCCAGAGATCTGGGGAGATCATCAGACTGTTCTGAGTACCCCAGTCATCTGATATCTCGATCGCATGGATCCCACCTTTACCAAGTTCATAGGCCTGTTGAGCTAATTTCATCTGGTAATCAAGAAGTCGATCGATCATCTCTTCAAGCTTCTCTCTATCGGTGTAGAGGTCCATGAGAGTATTCTCGAATCCTCTTATATGATGCATTCTCTCGAACATACAGTATTGAGAGTTGAGCTGAACCCATTTCTGTTCTTTCTCAGCTATCGCTAGAGCCTCTTCAAGTCCATCGAATCTTCCTTCTGAGAAAGGATCCGGCACCTGATAGTTCGCATAAGCTTCTTCCCAATCGGTGATCGGACATTCAACCGGCTGTCCAAGGCCTAGAGCTCCATCTCCCATATTCTCCCATACTGTTCCCCACTCATCACGCTCACCATGAGCCATGACGACCTTCTTTCTCATATCGGGAGTTCCAGACTCTTCTCTCATCGCTACCGGTTTCTGTAAGAACAATCTCATGATATCCCCGGCTCCAAGAGTCGGGTATTTCAAGGCGATCCTATCCGGACCGGTAAAATCTACATTTGCCTTCACTATCTCATAACTTGTCATGATCAATCCTTCATATGCAGGTGAACAGATGAAGTCTTGAAGGCTCTTGGAAGAGCCAAGATCCTCGGGTTATCCCCTACATACTTCTTCGCATCAGCTATCGCTTCCTCGAAGGTAGCTCTTGTCTTCATACCCATACCTCTTGCAAAGCCCGGCTCATACGCTCCAACACAATAGGTCGCTGAGGTATGCTTCTCTGCAAGATGTCCACAACTCATCATGGAGAATGCATGATAGGGATGAAATCCATAGTTGAACCGATACTGATCGGTATACTTCTTCAGCATCGCGAAATATTCGCCATGCTCTGCCATATCAGGGAGCTGGTTATGATAATCTTTCTGGAATAGATCATAGGTCTCTTTGTAGGAGGGGAACTCTTCCTCATGGAAGTACCCGTTACAGATCGAGGAGAAGATCATCACACAGTTATCACTCATGACTCTCTTATGTCTGATGATCTGTGCTGATGCTGCCTGCATCATGAAGATCGGGTTCGTCCCCATACCATTCCCATAATGGAAGGCCTGTGGCATACCGAAGATCATGATGTCATACTTCTCTTTCGCATACGGTACATTCGTTCTCACATCTGCTACTTCCCATGCTAATGGCTGCATTTCGGCTGCATACCCTGAGAATACCGCGATCTGTCGTGCCTTCGTATCGAGGACTGCATCACACATGAAGAACTTCTTACCAGTCCTCTCTTCCATATACATCGAGATCGAATCGAACTTTCGTCTCATCAGACTCTTCGAGTTCACCGGTATGAAGTCAGGTCGATGCATGACATCAGGGACATGGTGAGATGCGATCGACTTCCAGTGGGTGATCCCTGTCGCTGAATGTTTGTATCCACCTGAGTACCCGCCATAGGGATTACCCATAGAGTGGCCGATGAACACATTAAGGTCTGCCTCATAGACATCCCTGTTCATGATCACTGGATTCCCTTGAGTATCAGCCCCAAGATCCACGAGGTTATCATAGTCTTCACTGTCATGGTTCACGATCTGTCCTGACCACCAGTACTCATCAAAGACTTTGTCTCCGAGAATACTCTTGATCTCATGCTTCTTGTTCTTTCGGTGCAGTCCGTTACTACAGATCAACTTGATGTCTTTCTTTGCGACTCCTGCTTTCAAACACTCCTCAAGGATGATCGGGATCGATACCTTTCGGTGTGCGGTTGCATGCTCCCCACCCTTCACTCGGTCAGGGAATATGATGACCACTTTCGATCCGGCCTTCACGAGCTTCGCAATAGGGTCCATCCCGATCGGACCCAGGATAGACTCTCTCGTCTTAGCCTCGACCTGTTCGGTAGGTATGTGATCAGGGTCTGCAACCGTCTCTCCAGGTATGAACACATCAGTTCTAGCTTCCGGAAGATCGACTCCCATATATCCTTGGCCATATTCAAAATCTACATGTATACTCATATTCTTCTCTCCTATTTCCCGATATATGTCTCGACGATCTTCACGTATCCTTCTGGGTAGAATCCAATATCGCCCGTGAACTTCGTCAATGCGATCAGTCCACCATCTATCTCGTCAATCGATGCAAGCATCGGTGCATTAGCTTCTTTAAGTCCGCCACCATAGACTACATCGAGTCCTCCGGTAACTTCCTTCACGAACTTCGCGATCTTCGTGATGTACTCTTTCCCCGGAGGAGTCTTGCCAGGGCCTATAGCCCATACCGGTTCATAGGCAATACAGACACTTCTCAGGTCCACACCCGCAAGGCCAGTCTCGAGCTGTGCTCGTAATACCTCTTGCCATCGGTCCTGTTCTTCTGCCTTCTCACCAACACAGTATAATACCTTCAGTCCTGCAGCCTGTGCACACTTCACTGATTCACCGAGTAGTTCATTCACGATGTTCATATCATACTCACCAGTTTTACTCAGTACATCAGCATAAGCCTTTCGCTCTTCACAGTGCCCGATGATCGTAGAGTCACATCCCATACTCTTTGCAGCGTTTCCGGTCAGGTTCGTGGTGAAGGCTCCGAAGTTCCCTCCTACTGCAGTATCTCCTCGGTATACTCCCTGAGAACCGATCCCAATCAGTGAATCAGCCTTCTTCGCCTGTGCTGCACCGATGAGGTGTGCTTCAGGGAAATAGAAGGAGAATCCGATGTCATCATGACGATAGCTCTCGAGTCCTGCATCCACTCCCTCTATGATAGTCTTCGCCCAATCTGTCATCGGTGCAAGTGAGTTCACTCCACCCAACTCTTTTGGTACATCGAATCGTTTTAGATTCACGAATATATGTTTCATACCTAGTTCTTCCTTTTCTTCCCGAGTCCTAGTCTTTCAAAGAACTCGATTCCCTTCATAGCACAGGTGTGCTCATCAGGTCGCGATAGTGCTTCAAGACATAGATACCCCTCGTATCCTATCTCTTGCAGCACTCCGTAATAGCCTTCCATGTCACTATGGCCCATCCCCGGTGCTAACCGGTTCGAATCAAGAAAATGGACATGTTTGATGAGATCCCTACAATAGCGAAGACTCTCCTCTACCGATACATCCTCGATGTTCATATGGAAGGTATCGAGCATCAGATACAAGGGTAGTCCTGATTCCTTGATGAAGTCATAGGACTCACAACTCTCATTGAGCGTATTGATCTCATACCGATTGATCGGTTCGATCAGCAGGTCCACGCCGAGTTCCTGTGCTCTCGGGAGAATCCTCATCAGAGAGTCGGAGAATCGTCCCCTGAAGTCGGTGATCGTATCACCCTCTCCGAGGCTTCCTCTCACGAGGCCGAGGGATACCATCCCACCAAGATCTGCGGTGTACTCGATGATCGGGATGATCTGTTTCACGATCTCATCTCTGATCTCTTTGTTCGCATCTCCGAAGTAGAGTCCCTGTCCTGCAAGAGCTGCTGGCATCACGACCCCGACTCCGAGGTCGTGTTTCGCCAACAAGTTCTTTGCAAGTATACTCACATCCGCCTTCGGATCATGGATGAAGAGATCCACCCCGTCATAGCCGATCTCGCTGATGTAGGGGATGTTCTCATCTAAGTGAGCACTGAAGAGTACCGGAGCACTCTTCGGTGCTTCGAACACGGATAGGGAGACCGATGTTTTCATCAGCATCTACTTGTCCTCTTTACTCTGATAGAAGTAGGAATCAGGTCCATACTTCCTCGTATAATGTTTCTCAGTCATATAGGGAGGCAGTACGATGTCTCTACTGTAGGCGATATCTTCTGTGAGCTTTGACATCTTGGCAAGCTCCTCTAAGATCACGCTATGTTCTACTGCGGCCTCTGCATCAACACCCCAGGTGAACGGGCCATGTCCGGGACAGAGCACTGCCCCCAGGGAAAGAGGATCTCGTCCGGCGAACTCTTCACAGATCACCTTTCCGAGATTTCGCTCATAATCTTCGTTCACCTCTTCTGAGGTGAGGTGTCTCACACACGGTATACTCCCATAGAAGTGGTCAGCATGGGTCGTCCCCATCACAGGTATCGACCGCTGTGCCTGAGACCATGCGGTTGCCCATGTTGAATGGGTATGGGCGACTGCCCCCACCGTCTCGAAGTTCTTATAGATCTCAAGATGGATATCGAGGTCTACTGAGGGGAGTAACCCCTCTTCGACCTGATTCCCATCGAGATCCACCACAGACATGTCGTCTGCAGTCAACTTCTCATATTCTATACCACGTGGTTTGATCACTACTATCTGCTTCTCTCGATCTATCGCGCTCACGTTTCCCCAGGTATAGATCACCAGTCCTCGTCGGACTAGCTCCAGATTGGCATCATATACGATCTGTTTCAGTTCCTGTAATTCCATGCTTCTCTCCACTTCTATAAGAATGACTTGAACGGTACGTTCGGTTCATCGAGTTCGAATGCATCCGAAAATCCTCGTTCAAACATGAATCTTCTTTTGTTCTTGTCGTCTGGATAGACATATCCACCACCAACTTCCCAGAGGAATGTGCTGAATTTGTAATCGAGTCTATCTTTTCTGTAGTTATAGACCATCTCTACTTCTCTAGGATCTCCAAGCATGTTTGACCAGATGTCATAATGGAAAGGAATGAGTACCTTTGCCTGAAGGTTCTCTGCAATACGGCAACAGTCTACTGATGTGACCTTATCGGAACATCCGATAGGGTTCTCACCATACGATACCAGTACTACATCGATATCATGATCCTTACCATGCTTCACATAGTAATTTGACATGTGGGAGTCACCACTGTGGTATATGTTACCGCCAGGAGTCTTGATGATATAGTTCACGGCTCTTTCATCCATATCGTCAGTGAGCCGTCCCCTGATATCACCTGCCGGTGGTGCTGTGATCAATGCAGTCCTATCAAATGAGTCTACTGCAACGATCTCTATGTCTTTGATCTTAACGGTATCTCCAGGTCGTACTACCGTGATCCTGTCCTCTGGAACACCCCATTTTCTCCAGATGTTCGCACTGAACTCTGGTCCGATGAATGGTGCATCAGTATTCTTCACGATCGCAGCTGCCACGTAGGGATCGATATGATCTCGGTGGAAGTGTGTTGAGAGGACCGCGTCCATCTTCTTGATCGCAAATGGGTCGATGACCATCGGTGATGATCTCGCGTTTGGCTGGAACTGTCTTGATCCTACCATTCGAGCCATCTGAAAATCGATTCCCTGTCCCCATTCTGGTGGTGCTGGGAATTTTCTTGTCTGTTTTCCTGTATCGAGCCACAGGTCAATGATAATATTACAGTCTTCTGGAGTCTTCACCCAGATTCCTGTGCACCCAAGCCACCACATGGCAAAGGTGTCGGGTTTCACGTCTTTAGCATCAATCGCCTCGTTAAGGAATGTTCCCCACTCTGGGAATACATTATTGATCCAGGTCTGTCGATCCAGATCTTTGATATCTACATCATTTATCATACGAACCCTCCTAGGTTTTCTCTTTTCTAAATCTCTTGAACTTGTCTTTATTAGCTCTATACGCACTGTAAGCTAGAAGAACAACTCCCAGATACACAAACAGGGTTCCTATGGAGACCTGCTGCATACTCTGCAGGAAGCCACCATAATAGGTGATCGATCGTCGTAGGTTATCCTCTACGATCCCACCTAGTACGAATGCTAGGATGAATGGTGAGAGGGGATATTCATTCTTATCGAGGATATAGCCGATGACTACGAAACCCATCAGATAGAGGAGATCGAACATATTATTGTTCAGACTGATGACCCCTGCTACACAGAACATGGTGATCAGTGGGAACAGATAGAATTTCGGTACCTCTACGATCTTTGCCATATATTTGATGGTGAAGATCTGATATACGAACATGAAGATGTTCGCTACGAATACTGCGAAGATGATCGACTTGAAGATCACTGGTTGATTCATACTTAAGAGTGGTCCAGCAGAGATTCCCTGCAGTGTCAAAGCACCCATGATGATAGCGGTTACCGTATCTCCAGGTACTCCAAGAGCGAGCATAGGGATAAGAGCCCCACCGGTAGTTGCGTTATTCGCACTCTCACAGCAGAAGATCCCTTCAGCACATCCGGTACCGAACTTCTCAGGTGTCTTCGAAGTCTTCTTTGCCTGTGCATAGGAGATAAGGCTTGCAGCCCCTCCACCCATACCAGGGAGGATGCCGATCGCGGTTCCGATGACACTTCCACGGAACATGGTCCCAAGATTCTCTTTGATATCCTTCCCTGAAGGTATATAGAATAACTTGTTCTTGATCTTGGCAGGCTTTACTACCTCTTTTAGCTTACCGATCGAGTTGATGATCTCAGGGAATGCGAATACCCCGATGATGACTACGATCAGGTTGAATCCATTCTCAAGGCTATAATTACCAAAGGTGAATCTGGCAGCTACCCCATCAATAGGGCTCATACCGACAGTCTTGAGTAATAGTCCAATACAGACAGCGATAAGCCCTTTGAGGGTCTTTCCGCTCATCATCACACAGACGATGATAAGTGACAGTGCAGCAGTCCCGAAGTACTCCCACGGCCCGAATCCTATTGCGATGTTCGCAAGGACAGGTGCTAATGCAAGAAGTACGATACAGCTGAAGATTCCACCGAAGAATGATGCGAAAGCGCCATAGGAAAGAGCTTCAGTACCACGCCCCTTCTGGGCCATAGGATATCCATCAAAGGTTGTCGCAACAGATGCTGCGGTTCCCGGGATCCTGAGTAATATAGCTGATACCAATCCACCGGATACACATCCCATATAGAGTCCCATGATGAGACTGATAGAGGGTAGTAGTTCCATATTGAAGGTGAAGGGTAGTGCTAAGGCTACAGCAATCGGAGCATTCAATCCGGGAATACACCCGAAGAGGTTACCGATCGCAACACCAAGCAGAATCAATGAGAGATTCTGCAGAGTAAGAATGTTAGCGAATACTTCAATCATACATAACCTCCCCTATAACCATCCGAGTATTCCCTGCGGTAGCAGGATACTCAGGACTCTGGTAAAAAATAGATACATACCCAAAGATACAGTCAAGCCTGAAAAGAAGATGATACTGCTCCTTTGCATAGACATAATAGAATCTTTCTGTTTGTAGTACATGAAGTTCGACATCCCAAATAGATACAAGCTAGTCGTGATCACGAATCCTAACGGTTGGATCAGTAGGATGTAGGTAAAGGTCCCAAGTAGATAGACTAGTCTTGGTCCTTTGAATATCTCTAGGAATATGAAGGTCTTCTCTCTCAGCTCTTTATCTCTCAGAACGAACACTGTCCTGATAGCCATAAAACAGAGAAGAAGAACGACAACGACTCTTGGGAAGAGCGAAGCTCCACCAGACTTGTCGATGATACTGACTGGAAAGGACCCTGAGACTATGAACATAAAGATCGCTATCACTGCGATGATAGCCATATAAATCAATTCACCCATGTTTTCTCCTCGTAAGACAGAGAAGGACGGGACTAATTCCTTAGTCCCGTCCTTCTCTCACTATATCCTATTTCCCGATGATCGCCTGAGCAACTTCCTGGAATTTCGCATAGGTGGTTTCCATATTCTTGGTGTATTGTGCAACAGTGGTATACGCTGGAGCGATTCCCAATGCATTAAGTTCATCGATACATTCCTGGTCTGCAGCTGCCTGCTTGATCAGGTTATTGATATAATCAACGACTGGTGCTGGAGTTCCCTTAGGAGCCCAGAGGCCGAATGCCTGTTTTAGATATTCATAGTTCTCAAATCCAGCTTCTGTGAAGGTTGGGATATCTTCATAACCCTTGATCTCTACATCAGTGATGATTCCAAGACACCTGAACTGTCCACTCTCTACATACTGTTTGATAGCACCGAAGCCATCGATATATCCGTCAATTCGTCCACTTAAGAGCTCTGGAGCTTTTGAAGCACCAGAAAGGTCTACTTTATTGAACTCGACACCCTTCTGCATCTCAACTTCGATAGTTGCGAACAGTGGGAGAGTACCGGTTACTGAACCCATCTTGATGGTTCCTGGAGCTGCTTTTGCTGCTGCTACAAGATCATCCATTGACATATATGAAGAATCTGCATTGACTACTACTGCCAATGTTGAATCTAACCACTGTCCGATAGGTGCGAAATCTTCATAGGTGAATTCAGCTACACCAAGTGAATACTGCATAGGGTATCCAACTGGCTGCATGATCAACATCGAACCATCTGCATCTGCTTTCATGACTTCTCGAGCACCAGCTTTTCCACCAGCTCCGACGATATTCGTTACTTTAACTTCAACATCTGAATATCTAGTCATGTATTTAGCGAAGATCCTTGCTGGGATATCACTGTTTCCACCAGCGTTGAATGGTACGACCCAGGTAATATCCTTTGTAGGGACATATGGTCCATCTGCAACTTCTGCTGCTGAAGCAGCCTCTTCCTTATCTCCACCTGCAAATGCAAATGCTGGGATCATCAATACGACTAACAATAATAATACTTTCTTCATCTTCTCTACCTCTCTTGTTTTTTTATATCTACTTACCTTTTTTGAAGGTATACAACGCAAATGTGTCTCTCTGACGGTTCGCTGATAATGCAACGCTCGCATCCCCGTCTTCAAATACTATCAACTGGCTTGGTCCGACATGCTCATCGATCTTGGAGACTTGGTATTCTCTATCCTTATAGGAGATCAATTCGATCAGACAATCATCTCGTCTACTTCCGACGATGAATGCCGGTTCACCAAGGATCTTTCCACCCCATATAACATGTCCAAAGGAGATCGGATGGGTGAACACTTTCTGATACTCACCATCGATGAGCTTGTTTATCGCAAGTTCATTACCATGGAACATCTCGATAGTAGCGATCTCATATGCCCCATCACCATCGATATCAACGATAGCCATATCACTGATCTCTCGGTCGATGAGTTTGTTTATCACAAGTCCATCTGCTAATTTATTTGGTAACGTCACTTCAAATAGACCTTCAACACCAGAGACGAAGAATCTGTTCTCCTCTCTCTGTAGACAGTATCCATGGTGTTTGGTGATTCCCTCATATAAGGTCTTCACATCCCATTCATCGGTGATAGTCTCTGGGACTTCTGCATACACAAGAGAACCTGCTGTACTCCAATCCTGGACCTCAGTCTTGTTCTGACAGAGTTTTCCACCTACGAAGAGTAGTTTCCCATCGATATCGATCACATCGAATCGGTGAAGGTAGGGTACCTTACAGACTTCTCTAAGATCCCAGCTCTTATTCTTACGGTCATATGTCCCATAAACGACTACAGCCTCTTTCGCATCAAAGACTGGATAGAAGTTCTGTGTTGCGAAGATCTCTCCATTCCTTCCAGGAATAGGGACGATACTCATAGTTCCACCAGGACCTTCCCAGACGACCTCTTTCTCTAGTGTTTCGTAATCATACATATAACAGGGGCCCTGTCCTTCTGCAGCAGCGAACAGCTTACGCTTTCCATCTATCTCGCAGGTAGCGATGGCATATCCCTTCTCTATGGTTGAGAAATTCTCTCTTGTTATTCTTAAGCCGGTCTCTGACAAATCTTCACTCCGTACCAACAGGTCTATTGGTTTAATGGTTTACTGGTAATACCAATATTAGCCTGAGATATCATATCTGTCAAGATTTTATTTTTGAATTAGAGAATACTAATACTATTTCGTTTTATACAAAGAGGGTGCGGACAATATTGACTGCTGCTGTCAGGAATATAGCAGCTCCAACATATCGTTTATAATGAGACTCAGGAATAAGCCTATGGATAAAATAGCCGATAAGGATCGCTCCTAAGAGAAATGGTGCAGCCATGAGAGAGGTTCTCATCCCTTCGGAGGTCAGTACCCCGTTAGCCAGGTAGAGAGGGATTCTGAAGATCGCTGTGATAGTCCATAAGAAGCCAAGACTCGCACGAAAACTTCTTTGCTTCCCAAGCTCTGAGCCTATGATCGGAATGAAGAATACTCCGAGACTCGTTGCCCCGATGACGAAACCGGCTATCACATAGAGGGGTTTCCTCAATCGGTTTGGGACTGAAGGATCCTTTCCGATGATGAGATTCACCCCATATATTAAGATGATGGCTAGGATGAATACCTTCAATGTCAGCTCGGGGACTTCTCCCATGAAGAGTGTTCCGAGGATGAGACCGGGAATAGCGAAGAGACATATCCTTCCAATAGCTTTCCATTTCACAGACTTATGATCACTGAGCACGATGAAGAGACTTCCCACTAGAGCAAAGACGGGGAGCATACTCACGGCCTCTTTAGCTGGGATATTCTGTGTCAGTAACAGAAAGGTGATGATGGAACCACCGAAACCGAAGACACTCTCAGCTGCATAACCTAGGGAGGCACATATAATGATGAATGGGGACATATCCTCTCCCTATGATAATCATAATCTCTAATGAGTAGATATGATGATAAATCTACTGAAAGGTCAAGGGAGAGTAGTTCATTAGAGATAATGATGTAAAATCAACAACGACTCTGTTGAATTGTCTTATAAATACACAGAGAGGCTGTTGGTTTTTCACAAAACTGATCTTATACTAGTATATATGTATAAAAGAACGCTAGATATGAAGGAATTGGCTAAGAAGAAATCTTTCTTTCTCTTTGGACCAAGAAGTACGGGAAAAACGACTCTTCTGACTCATCAGTTCCCAGATCACCCCATAATAAACCTGCTCTCAAGTAAGGTATACCTTCCATTATCAGAAAATCCATCCATGCTACGAGAGATCGTTGAAAAACAGCTAGAAACTGATTCGATCATAATCATCGATGAGATTCAGAAGGTACCAGCTCTTCTTGATGAGGTTCATGACTTGATCGAAACAACCGCTGCACATTTCATTCTTACAGGATCAAGTGCAAGAAGATTGAAAAAAAGCGGTGTTAATCTGCTAGCAGGAAGAGCATGGCAAGCCAATCTATTTCCACTCACCTCTCAAGAAATATCATCTTTTGATTTTATCCGGTATCTCCAATACGGTGGACTACCTCAAGTGTATACCAGTAGTGATCCAGAAGAGGAATTGGATGCATACATAAACACCTATATGAAAGAGGAGGTACAGGCAGAGGCTCTTGTCCAGCGTCAGATCCAATTCAGTAGGTTCCTGAAAGTAGCAAGTCTCGTTAATACTGAACAGGTCAATTATGCAAATATCGCTAGTGCTTCTGGAGTCCCTGCTAGTACCGTAAAAACCTATTTCTCGATTCTTGTTGATACATTCTTAGGATTCTTCCTTGAAAGCTGGCAAGAATCAGAAAAAAGAAAGGCCGTGGCAACCCCTAAATTCTACTTCTTTGATACTGGGGTAGCAAACTTCCTTCATTCTAATTTCACGTTGAGTCCAGACTCAAGTGAATTTGGAAAAGCTTTTGAGCAATTCATTGCAATGGAACTACGCGCATGGATATCATACAATAGAAAAAGACTCCCCCTCCGCTATTGGCGGACAAGAACAGGTTTTGAGGTTGATTTTCTTGTAGGCACTCATGCCGCGATAGAAGTCAAAACAACAAAACATATATCAAAAAAACACTTGAAAGGATTACGTGCGTTGAAGGAGGAAAACCTCTTTTCGACCTATTATCTCGTCTCTTTTGACCCTTTAGATCGTGTCACTGAGGATGGGATCCAATGCCTACATCATACGAGCTTCCTTAAGCTATTGTGGGAAAATACTCTGTAACTATAGTCGAGAGAGTCTACCCCGTTTCAGATCGAGTTTAGGTATATCAGAGTAGAGCTAATAACCACTTTATATTGAATTGATAAGTTCTAGCTTTATCAGGTATGAGAGAGTACAATTAAGGCAGGAGATACTCATGTTGTCACATAAAGAACAATCCCTATGGTTTAGGTTCATCCTATGGTGTATCCTCATCCTCTCACCTGCTATGCTATACTCCCTAGATATTCAGGCTCATAGGGGAGGACGGGACCTCCTTCCGGAGAATACCCTGAGTGCATTCAGGAATGCTTCATCATTGGGAGTGACTACTCTCGAACTTGATACGGCATTAACGGCTGACGGGGTCCTTGTGATCAGTCATGACCCCTATCTTACGAACAAACTCGTAAGAGATAGTGATGGGAAATATGTATCTGAATACCCGAAGATCCTGATCAAAGATCTTACGTATGAAGAACTCTCATCATATCGTGTAGGGAAGTTGAAACCCTACACCTCCTATGCCAGATCACATAAGACCCAGAAAGCAGTACCAACTGAGTATATCCCTACTCTTGCTGAACTCTTTGACTCCATGGATGAACTTGGATATGATTCGATCAGATATAATATTGAGATCAAAACCTATCCAGAATTCCCAGAATACACTCATAGTATACCTATAATCGCTGAAGCGTTATTGCAGGTGATAGAGACCTACGGAAAAGCTGACTACTGTACGATTCAATCTTTTGATTGGAGATCTCTCTCCTATATCAAGCAATACTCCCCATCGATCAAAACAGCCTGTCTGGTCTCGGAGAATCTGAACTTCGAAGGGACTCGTTTCAACTTAAGGCTGGGAGAGTCTGGTCCATCTCCTTGGCTCGATGGCTACGATGCTGATAGGTTCTCCACAACAGCTGATCTGGTCTCTGCTTTCGGTGCAGATATCATATCTCCCTATTATAAAAATATCACAGAAGATGATGTGATAAGAGCTCATGCATTAGGTCTGAAGATCATCCCCTGGACAGTGAACAAACCAGATATCATGAAGCAATTCATCGGATGGGGTGTTGACGGGCTTATAACTGATCGTCCTGATCTTCTTCTTGAGGTAACTGGTCAATAATATATATGATGATAGCACTCGTGATTGTAATGGTATATTTGTTTTAATTTGTTGCAAACACTCACCAACGTGTTGTATAATTAATATTCCCTAACAAAGAGGCTTTGCTATGATATGTATCGGACACAGAGGGGCTGCCGGCTGGGAACCCCAAAATACCTTTCTTGCTTTCGAGAAGGCCATTACTCTAGGCTGTGATTTCATCGAGACAGATATACATATATGCAAATCTGGGGAAATGGTTCTCTGTCATGATGCTAAGATCGATTCTACCTCTGATGGGATAGGTCATATCAAAGATCTGACTCTCGAGGAACTTCGCACCTTCGATTTTGGGAAACACCAACAGATCATGACTTTTGAGGAGCTTCTCGATCAATGTAGAGATCGGATCAATCTCAATCTCGAACTCAAAAGCGATGGTTCCGGGGCTGCGACTGCAGCGCTACTCACTGACCAGATACGATTAGGGACGTGGAAACCCTACCAACTGCTCATCACCTCCTTCAACCATCTAGAGCTACAGATCTTCCATACATTGGCACCCGCTATACCAACAGGTGCCCTTATCAAATCTGTCCTCATAGATGAAGCTGAATATGTGACATCATTAGGATGTAAAGCACTTGTAGCAAGTTTAGAGTTCACATCAGTTGAGTTGGTACGACAGATGCATGCCGCAAGAATAGCTGTATACGTATATACCGCGAACGATCCACGAGATATTGATTATTTTATAGAGATGGGAGTTGATGGGATCATCAGTAACTACCCCGATAGAGTAATAACTAAGATAAGATGAATTATGTTTTAGTATGGTTTTCACGCCTTCGGGCGATAAGAAAAGGAGTGTTTTATGAAAAGATTTTTTGTTGTCTTACTCGTACTTATGCTTGGTACCTCATTTATTTTCGGTGCTGGGCAACAAGAAGTGTCCCTCGTAGATGAGGATGCTCAAGTCACTATTGATTTCTGGCATGCTATGTCGGGAACTCGAATCGAATTGATTCAAAGTATTGTCGATGATTTTATGGCACAGAACCCAAATATCATCGTTAATGTACAGTATACCGGATCATACAATGATACCTTGAACAAGACCATCTCTGCACATAAAGCAGGGAATGCTCCTCATGTATTCCATATCTATGAGATTGGTACATTAGGAATGATCAATAGTGGCATGATATCCCCTATCGATCAGTTAGCTGACAGATACGACCTTGAAATCCCTTGGGATGATTTCTTTGTACCAGTACAGAGTTATTATAAATACCAAGATAGACATTATTCTATGCCTTTCAATTCTTCTACCCCTCTCGTATTCTATAACAAGACCTTATTCGCGAAAGCGGGCTTAGATCCTGAGAATCCACCTAACACCTATGAAGGAATCAGAGAAGCTGCAATAGCTCTTAAAGCTTCAGGGATGGATACTCCAGTAACATGGAACCTACATAGCTGGTATTTCGAAGAGATGTGTTGTCTACAGGACGCACCATTCGTAAACAATGATAACGGTCGTGGAAAAGAACTACCAACAGAAGTACTCTTCAATGGTGAAGCTGGAAACAAGGTTCTTAACTGGTGGATCGATATGTACAATGATGGCCTCTTCATGGACGTAGGACCTGGTTGGTCAAACCATAGAGCAGCATTCGGTGCTGGCGAAGTCGCAATGGTCATGTCTTCATCATCAGATGTCAATCTACTCACAAAATC
>CAZLZY010000008.1:0-20826 GCA_964564075.1 uncultured Spirochaetales bacterium | reverse complement strand
ACTGCAGTATCAAAATAATCTTCCGGGGCCTCTTCTCCTTCAGGAGCCATGATTGACTTCCCAAGAAAAGTCTCTTTCTTGATCGCTTCATAGACCTGTCCGGAAAGGGTCGTTAACGAACCAAGAACTTTACCCTCTTTGCTTAAGGAGATGAACTTGGTATGGGAGGAGAGGATCACCATGGTAAAAGGTAATTCTGCATCGGTCGTTGCGAGCAGACCAGCCACCTGTGCCTCTTCACCACGCATGAAGTCTAGAAGTCCGACCATCTCTGAAGTTGTATTCTTAGGATCGAACTTATTCTTGATACCAGGGATGAAGTAGATAGGAATATCTACAGGGAAGATCTCAAGGTCATGGATTCTTGTGACCCCAGCTGCCAAATCATCAACACCTGCAGGAACCCATAAATGAGGAATATTGATGAGTCCTATCTCTGAAGTGATCATTCCAGCTGAGATAGCAAACTCAATATCATCTAGAGTTAGGTTTGCATTCTCAAGGGCCTCAAAGAAAGCCTCCTTAAGTCCATTCTTCAACGTATCTTTACTACCGGTCATAGAGGTATCTCGAACACCTACTTTCCGTATACCTTTCCCAATGATCTCACCAGTCTCTTTGATGATATATACTCTGGAATTTGTGGTTCCACAATCAACTGAAGCTAAATACATATTATTGTTTCTCCTATTATTTTATTTTTTTCTTTCGGTAATAGATCATGATCATGATAAGAACAATGATGCCGTTTGCCATCTTTCTTCCAGCTTCTGGCATCTTCACTACGGTTAAGATACCTTCAAGCATGATGATGATGACTGCACCTGCAGCTGTACCTAGATACCCGCCAATACCACCAGCCATGGAGGTGCCACCTATTACGACTGCTGTTATGGACCACATCGTATATTCGCTTCCTGATTCCAAAAAAGCACGGGAAGTATTTCCTGCTAGCAAGAATCCAGTAAATGCTGCTAAGGTACCGCTGATCACATAGACTAATGTTCTCAGACCATTTGTTCTAATACCTGAGTACTTTGCCGCAGTCGAATTCATACCAAGATGATAGATCTTTCGTCCCAACACCGTCCTGCGTAAGAAGACAAGGGTCAGTAACGTTAGGATCAACCATACCCAGATAATGGAAGGTAGTCCAAAAGTCGATCCTGCCCCAACCTTCTCCAAAATTGATGAGGCTACACCTTTCGGAGCACCATTGATAGAGATGAGCATCACTCCATTAACGAGAGAGCTCGTAGCTAGAGTCATAACTAAAGGTGAGATCTTCAGATAGGAGATTCCCACTCCATTGATCAAACCGAAGCCTGCACCTATTGCCAAGACGACGAGTAAGGCCCAACCGGTATTGCTATCATATCCATTGATGAACAGACAGCCGTAGATCTGTCCCATGGTAATGAGAGATCCTACAGTCAGATCGATACCACCGGTCAAGATGACCAGCGTCTGGCCGATAGCACAGAGACCCACAAACGATGCAGTTCGAAGAATATCTTTTATATGCCCAGCTGAACTGAATCCTGAAGAGAGCATCTCTCCGATAAGGAACATTCCGATGATAACAGCGAGCAGTAGAACTATGATCTTATTCTGCTTCAATACTTCAATCACACTTTTCCTCTGCATCTTAACGTTCTCCTCTTCGTAACCAGGACTTGATTACTGGTCCAATCTTGATCTTTTTCGTCTCTTGACTGTTTAGAGAAGTTATGGTCAAAGCAATGATTATTACGAGTCCTTTTGCTACATACTGATAGAAGGTCGATACACCAAGCAGATTAAGGATGTTATCGATGAGGAAGAAGATATAGGCAGCACCTAAGATCCCTGTCACTCCACCCTTTCCTCCTGTCAATGCGACTCCACCGATAACAGCTACTGCTATGGAATTCATCACATAGGGCTCTCCAACTAATGGATCAGCTGAGACCATCATCGCTGAAAGGAACATACCTGCTAATCCTGCATATAGTCCGCTGACTCCATAGACCATGATCTCGATCTTCTTTGCCGGGATACCTGACTCTTTTGCGATCTCCTTATTTCCACCGATCGCATAGACAGATCGTCCAAATACGGTATCTTTCAAGATGAATCGAGTTATGACTATTGCCACTATGATAATGAGAAGAGGTATTGGTACAGCATTAAACAGCTTACCGGTCACACCTCGATAGATATCCATGGAGATATCACCACCGGGTACATCCATGATGAAGAGTGTCACACCCGTCCATATCGTACCGGTCGCTAATGTTACGATAAAGGGAGGAAATCCCCAATGAGCTATGATGAATCCATTAGAAAGCCCAATAAGGGTTCCAATGATCACAGGGACAGTCATCCAGAGCACAACATTCAAGGGACTATCTACAAATGGCATACTTGCTGCTATGACATTAGTGATCCCAATGATCGCTCCGATAGAGAGGTCGATACCACCGGTAAGTAGTACGAACATCTGAGCTATTCCTGCTAAGAGTAATGGTGCTATTCTAGTGAATAGATTTACATTATTTCCCCAGGTCAGAAACCTAGGTTGTAATATACAAGCTGATATATATATTAAGATCGCAATAATATATACGGGGCCATACAGCAGTCTATCACGTTGTTTTCCTTTCATGACTTAACCTCAACTCCGTCTATATCAATCGTTGATACAGCTCCTTTCATGATTCGTTCTTCAGTAATCTCGTTACCGGTCAGTTCTGTGGTGAATCGGCTATGATTCATAACCAGCACCCTATCGCTTACACCTATGAGTTCGATCATGTCACTTGTATAGATAATGACAGAAATACCCTGATTCGCAAGTTCACGAATGATTCGGTAGATCTGTTGCTTTGTTCCAACATCCACACCCTTTGTGGGTTCAAGAAGAATAACCACTTGAGGGTTCCCTACCAGCCATTTCCCGATTACCAACTTCTGCATATTCCCGCCACTCAATGAGCATGCTAATTGGTGCTGGGAAGATATCTTCACGGCTAGTTCCTCAACCATACTATCAACTGCCTGCTGTTCAGCATTTCTTTTGATGAAACCGAACTTCTTCCTCTTATCAAGGGTTGCAGCTGCCAGATTCTCATAGACAGAAGCTTCAAGAAAAATTCCTTCATCACCTCTGTTCTCTGGGATGAGTGCTATCTGAGAACGGACTGCATCTGCCTGATTCGTGATCGAACAGGGTTTCCCTGAGATTGACACCTTGAGATCCTCAGTATCTTCCAATCCAAATATAGATTGTAGAAGTTTGATCTGACCTTGTCCTTGGAGGCCTCCGATACCCAATACTTCTCCCTCTTTTACGGAGAATGAGATAGGTCGTTCTGAATCACGATAGGTCACTTCCATCGTAAAGATATCGTCAGTATCTTTCTTATCTGATTTAGGAGGAAAGATGTCTTTTAGTTCTCTTCCTACCATATTTGAGATCAGGATATCTTCTGTGAAGGTATCGATCGAATCGGTAATGACCTTCTTACCATCTTTCATGACTGTCACACGATCTGCTAATGCGAAAACCTCTTCTAATCGGTGAGATATATAGATAATACCTTTCCCTGCCGCTTTTAATTCCTTTATGGTATTAAATAGGACTGTGACCTCTTCTTTTGATAAAGAAGCTGTAGGTTCATCAAATATGATGATCCTTGGATTCTGAGCCAAGACCTTACCAATCTCTACCATCTGTCGTACTGCCATAGGCAATCCGCTCACCAGTTCATTCGGATCCAATGTCAGTTTAACACTATCCAATACTTCACTTGCTCGATTATTGATTGATTTCCAATCGATTCGTATGCCCCTTTTAGGCCACACACCCATCGATATATTCTCAGCTACGGTACAATCAGGTATCAGAGAGAGCTCTTGATACACTACACCAATCCCCTGTTCTCTTGATTCGTTATTACTCTTCATATTACAGTTGACACCGTTTATGATGATAGATCCTGAATTTGGCTGATGTACTCCTGCTAACATTTTCATCAAAGTACTCTTTCCGGCACCATTCTCTCCTACGAGACAATGGACCTCACCTGCTCTACAGTCAAAACTTACTGTATCGACAGCGCGAGTACCTGGAAAGTCTTTGATGATATCAACCATTTCCAATAGGGTCTCTGTGCTTTGCATGTACACTCCATTCTAAATAAGATTTGATATAGATGTGATTGGCAATTTATCTTGCCAATCACATCCTAAGACTACGTAAGTACTTCTCTAGTTCTCAAAGAGAGCTTTGACTCTCTCATCTGGAAGCTGAGAATTACACCAGAAACTATCTGATAGATTTGGTCGTACATACTCATCTAACTGATCACCATTGATGGTAGGTATAGGAAGAACGATCTCTTTCATCACACTTTTCCCATCTAATGCTTCGATAGCTACTTGCATTGCTTTCTTACTGATCCATGTAGGCATACTGGTTGCGATAGAATCAAAGCTGTTCCCCTCTTTCTGGAGGTTCTGCCATACTTTCAAGAAACCATTACCATCTTCACCTGTTACTGGTGGGATCGCTAAGCCTCTTTCATAATATGCTTTAACCACAGCTTCACTCATTGCTCCACCCTGTGACCATACACCGTCTACAGAAACATTTGATGCGATGATGTTTTCCATAGCTCTTTTAGCTTTAGCGAAATCCCAGTCTGCATAGATAACATTGATGATCTCAATATCTGGATACTGGTCTATCACTGATAATGCTCCAGCATATCTTCCAGCTGATACGGAAGTTCCCTTCATACCATTGAAAACAACCACATTACCTTTTCCACCCATAGCTTCAACAAGCCATTCTGCCTGTACTTTACCGAAATCAATCTGATCTACGATAATATGAGAGGTGATGTTGTCAGTATCTACAACATTATCAAAGTCTACTACCACGATCCCTGCTGCCATAGCTTTATCAACTACTGGTACAAGGGCTTTTGGGTTTGAAGCTGTAATACAGATGGCATCTACACCACGAGCGATCAGGTCTTCGATATCTGAGATCTGTTTTGCTGTATCACCATTTGCTTCAGTAGTAATAAGTTCTTTGATCATTGGATTGTTAGCAGCTTCAAATCGTGCCTCTTCCATCATTTGGACTCTCCAGGAGTTTCCTAATGAATAATTACTTAATCCAATAATATAACCGTCGCTGCTTCCTGATGGAGCAGCTTCCTGCTGAGCCTGTGCAAAAGCACAAAAGCTCACACTTACTAATAGAATCATCACTATACTTAAAATCCGTTTTACCATGTAAATCCTCCTTATGGTAACTCACTATTCAATATCCCGATTTTATCGGGGAATACCCTAAATCAAGGCCACTGCCCTACACAGTGAACCCTCTCTTCCTGCTAATAAAACAGGAAATGCACTGATCACAAAAGATTGTTTCATTGGTAGCTTACTGAGATTCTTAAGATTCTCAACAATAGGGATACCTGCACCAAGGATCGCCTTATGGTTCTCACTCTCTTTTGAGTCTGCATGATCGATGCTTGTAGCATCGGTCATATAACACCGAACTCTTTTTCTAATAAGTAGCTCAATTAGTTCTTGTGATGGGACAGGAAAACACTCATTATAATCAGAGGTCCCAGCATAGATCTCAATACCCGTCTCAAGTACGAAGATCGAGCCTTCCTCTATCTCATCTTCACTCTCCATGATGTCAGCTATCATGACTTCTTGGCTATTTGGTCTTTTAGTTGACCTGAACACTCGTGTTTCACCATAGAAGCTAGATAGTGGGACTTCATCGATAGGCTGTCCATCAGATATAAAATGAAGAGGGGAATCAGCATGCGTTCCCGTATGTACGAGCATGCTCATTCTTGTAAGGTTAAAACCTTCCGAACTTACCCTGCCCCGCCAGGAAAAAGTTGGTCGTTCTGTATTAGGAAACACTAACATATCGTCTGTGATTGGATAACTTAGATCTATGAGCGTATACTTAGTCATTTCCCTCTCCCCAAATAGCTAATTTCTCACCACATCGTTCAAGGATCATATCTGGTATCCTTGGTCCAGGAGAACATCCTGGAATATGGATAGTCTCAGGATGATTCCTGTACTTCTCAGGAGCACAATCTCCTATCACAAAATAGGGACCGGCCTTTAGATGTTCTTCAAAATGAACATCATGAGCATTGAAACCGATCATGAAGGTCGGTCTTCCGTTTTTCTCTACGATCTTCTCCCAAAGACCCTCTTTCTCCCAGAAGAGTGCAGGGCCGATGAACCATACAAAACAACCGGGACACATCCCACCTAAGATGAAATTACAAGGAAATCTGTTATAGAGAACCTCAACAGGTTTCTCGATCTTAATTGCTATATCTTGAATATCCGGTCCTATAACGGTGATGTTATTTCTCAGGATCTCACCATGTCCATCTAAATATGCAGTCCATGGGAATAGCAGTTCATTCTTATCGATCGATAGGAGTTCTGATGCGATTGAATCATTGGCAACAGGATCTGTAGCAGCTATCAACACTCCAAGAAAACGTGGAGTACAAAGATCAGGGCCATCCCCCTCTCCCACGATAATAGCGTCTGTAAAACAGAGTTGTTCCGGTAATAACTTATGAAGCTCAGAAACCAACTTAGGGAGTTGACTCTGATGATATGCTAATCTTGTCTCTTGCTGTATGAACCCTACCCAGTTCTTAGTTGCAGCGGTCATTGCTCCTAATCTGTGAGTCTTGAGTTTAGCGAAGTTAATAATATAATCTGCATCTAAAGCTTTTTTTGGTATAGATATCTCTGAGAGAATATCACTATGAGGGAACGGGACAGTGATCCGCTCATTGGGATCATCTATGTTCACCAGTTTCCCACCTGCAGCCTTAATAGCTTTCCCCATACCAGTAGCAAGGAGAGCATCCTCACTTGGAGCGAACCCAGCTGAAGAATCTCCAACATAGATCTCCTCTACTCCACGCTCTTTTAAAATAGAGATAAGAGCAGAAACAAATCTTGGTTCTGTAGTTATACCCTCTTTTGCAGTAGAACTGAGTAACAGGTTTGGCTTAATGAAGACCACACCACTTGAAGGTATTTTAACTCCGGCATCTTCAAGATTCTGCACGGCTTCTTTGACCATTCGATAGAAGGCCATATGGTTATAGGATAATGTCTGTGATCTTACTACCGTAACAATCGATGGAGTTGCTGATCGTTCTCTTTCTAATCCTTTAGTCATTTCTCACCTCTGCTACGATAGTCACTGGAGATCCATCAATACCCTCTAATCTTAATGGGAAAGCATATATTCGCTGTATCTGAGTATTAACGGCCTTTGAAACATTCACATCTTCAAAAACTAACAATGTTCTATGGGGAGAGATCTGATGATCAAGCAGCATCTTATGAACAGGAAAATCCTTTGCAGGTCCCGCTACAGCACTTTCAATACTGAGAACGTCTATTGCAATACCTTTTACCTGGGATAATTCATTTCTGATATATTCTGCGGCTTCTAAGGATAGTGATGGGAAATCATCACAATAGGTGTTGGTATCATCTCTTAATGCAGCATAGCCGGTATTAAACAGCAAGATGTCTGCATCGTTTGATTCTGTATTCTGAGTTATGTGCTCTTTTGTTATCAATCCTGACTTGGAAAGTTTACATTCTATGATAACAGGCTTAGCAAAGCAGAAGTCTTCAATAGGAATCTGAGAAATATCTTTCCCATCTTTATCAAAATGAAAGGGTGCATCAACATGAGTTCCATTATGAATATAATGGGTTATTACGGTTGTATTGCACGGATCACCTGCAACCATTCGATTGATTGGTAGGAATTTCTCTTTAGGACTACCTGGATAAACAGGAATGTTTTCTGATATTGGATAGGAAAGTTCTAATAACATGTTTACCAACCTTATAAAAAAAGAAATTTTTTCCTTTTTTATAGATTATCACAAATCAAGAACCTGTCAAGAGAAAATATTTCTTTATTTACTAATTTTTTAAATTATTTTAGAAATTATTTCATTAATATCAGAATTACGAATAATCTTAGATAGAAAAGAGAGTGAAGATACTTGTATCATGAGAGGAAAGAAGAGAATCGCAGATGTCCCTTACAGCTCCGACTCCACCAGATCTCTTAGTAATAATATCAGCAGATGTCTTAGCGAGCTCTGTTCCATTTGGTACAGAAACCCCTACGCCTGATAAACGAATGAGTTCAACATCAATGTCGTCATCACCGATATAACAAATATTTGTATAATAAAGATTTAGCATTTCTTTCAACGTATGATAAGCATCAGTCTTTCTTAATTTCCCTTGATATACTAGATCGATTCCCAAATCTTTTGCTCGTCTAGTCGTAACTACAGATTCCCGAGCTGATATGATAGCCACATCGATCCCGATCTTCTGGATGCCCTTGATACCTATACCATCAAGAGCAGAAAAACTCTTTATCTCACTTCCATCTGAAGAGAAGATCAATGAGCCATCTGTCATTACTCCATCAACATCTAATACTAAGAGTTTTATTTCTTCCCAAACCGTTTTTTCTATCATTCTTCTATCCTATCATTAAGATTTCTATCTTATTTACCATTTATAACATAAAATAGAAAAAATTTCCACATCCTTGTTTACAGATAGAAAATTCTGAAATACTATATATATATGATAAGAGAAATCTGAGACTAGGAATTTTTTTCTTTCATATATAGAATATGTCTAAATTACGACTTATAAAAGAGATATAACATGCATACTATTATGGTCTTTTCTGCTATCAATGAAAAATATGACGAATTAACAAAAATGCAACAAAAGATTGCAGACTTTATTCGAAAGAACGCTTCTCAGGCTATTCGTATGTCAATCTCAGAATTGGCAGAAAGTACTGGTAATAAAAGTGAATCATCAGTTGTCCGATTTTATCGTGCATTAGGATTTACCGGTTACCATGATTTTAAAGTTGCCTTGGCAACTGAGATCGCAGGAAAATCTTTCTATCATACCTATTCAGAACTTACTGAGACAGATAACGTCTCAACCGTAAAAGAGAAGATCTATAATGGGATCGTAAAGACCTTACATGATAACTATAATATGCTCAAGGATGAACTCTTAGAAAAAGCTGTTGATCTTTTACTTCATGCAAAAAGAATCTTCTTCATTGGATATGGACAGTCAGGATATATTTGTGAGAATGCTCAGTTCAAATTCATGAGACTTGGTTATAATTGTTTTCATAGTATGGATAGTCACTATAACACTATCCTGTTGTCAGATATGCAAGAGGGAGATCTAATTGTTTGTGTCTCTTTCTCAGGCTTGAGCAAGGATGTAGTGATCCCCATTCAAGGATGCAAACCAATAGCAAAGGTTATTGCATTGACTGGATCTACAAAATCAGCCTTAGGACAATTAGCTGACGTTTGTATCGTCTCCCATACTGAAGAACTTAATTACCGTACAGACGCTCTGATAGCACGTCATGTGCAAAGTATGATTCTCGATATTCTCTATCTCTCTGTCGCTGTTCAGCTTGGGGATAAAGTTCATAATCGCTTAGAGAAAAGTAAACAAGCGCTATCCTATTTAAAGTTCTAATATTTTCTCAGTCTTAACGAGCACACTAGATTCTATATTCTCAACTCGGAAAGATATGATATACTCTTCCTATGGTCAGTAGAACAACACATAAGGTCATTATGATCTCAGTACTCATCATCTCTGCAGCAGCAATGATCTTCGGGATCGCTCGAGGAGAAGCAGTTGAGATCTTTTATAAAGGCATCACCATCTGTCTTTCCTGCATAGGGATCGGTTAAGATGAAGCGTATCAAACGACTCTACGTCCAGTCACTATTCACCTTAGCTTCCAATAGCTACCTCCTAGGATTCTTCAATGGTAAGATCTATCGCGGAGGAGCTAAACATATATGTGTCCCGGGGCTGAACTGCTACTCCTGTCCTGGCGCTCTCGGCTCCTGTCCAATAGGAGCTATCCAGACCACATTAGCTGGTTATCAACAACGAGTATCGTTCTATGTCATAGGGTTTCTCTCTTTGATGGCTGCAGCTACCGGGAGACTCACCTGTGGGTGGCTCTGCCCATTCGGACTGATTCAAGAGAGTCTTTATAGGATACCGACTAAGAAGTTCACCCATACGAAGACCCCGTCAGGGACACCTACTCCCAAATCTAAGTTCCGTTATACAAAATATCTGATGTTAGCCCTGATGGTCTTCATCCTACCCGCCTTCATTCGTAATGAGGTGGGGCTTGGAAACACCTGGTTCTGTGCCTACGTCTGCCCGGCAGGTACGGTCGAAGCAGCGATCCCCCTCTTACTGACTAATGCAGGGCTAAGGGCTATCATCGGCTGGCAGTTCCTATGGAAAGCAGCTCTTGCCGCATTAGTCATAACCTTCTCCCTTTTTGAGAACCGTCCCTTCTGTAAGTATGCCTGCCCCCTTGGAGCTATATATAGCCTTGGGAACAAAGCTGCTCTCTTCTACCTTGAAGTCGACCACCACACCTGCATCAGCTGCGGCAAGTGCCAGAGCGTATGTCCTATGAATCTTGACCCGGTCAGCGAACTCACTAGTATAGAGTGTATTAGGTGTGGAAAATGTAAGGAAATATGTCCTGTGACAGCGATCTCATGGCAATATTCCCTCAGTAAAACTAAAAAAACAGAGCAAATAACTCAGTGATCTTCTTTTTAACCCATCTATAGACCTAAGAAAGACTTACCCCCTCCAACTACTCTTAATCAGAAAATAACGCTACATTTGGATTGACTTCTGACATACACACAATATATAGTGTGTATAGTATGTTTTGCAGCATGAGTAAATACAGCCAGCTGAAACATGATGAGAGGTATCAGAGGAGATCATTCTCTCCTGATAGAATAACTTAAACAATACAAATATCACGTATCACGATCATAATGTCAGTTTTATCTGTTGATGGGGTATTTATGTGTGCTAAGGGGAAGGAAGAATGATTGATCAAAGTCTTCAGTTCGATGGTTTCAAGAAGCGTAGTGGAGTAATCGTCCCATTCAGCAGAGAGAAGATCGAACTGGCAATACTGAATGCAGCTGCTGCAGTCAAGAGATCAGGAACTGATCCTGGTGTCGATCAGAACAGAGCCTCAGCATTGACCGAGAAGGTGATCATTCAACTCAATACTCCCTCTTGTGAATATTATGTGAGAGAAGATGCTAAGAAGACAAGAATCCCTCTTATCGAAGATGTTCAGGACCTTGTGGAGATCGTCCTAGCGGAAGAGAATCTACCCCTCGTCTTCACCGCCTATAAGCGATACAGGAAACAGAGAGATCTCGCGAGAAAAGAGATCCGGATACGATCTGAAGAATCAGGTATTCCCATGGATGTTACCGATGCAGGGTTACTCCTCGTTGAATCGACTTCCGGGAATATCACCACCCCATGGGATAGGAAGGAAATCGTCAGACAGATCATCGATGAGACAGATCTTTCAGTAACATTCGCACAGAGTGTAGCTAAAGAGGTCGAGAACATGGTGATCAAGAGCTCTATAAAGACACTGAATACCGCTCTGATACGAGAACTGGTGAACAATGTCCTCTCAGATAGGAATCATAGAGAACAACTTCAAGACCTATCGATCTATAGGATCCCAAAGAAGTTCGTAGAACAGTTGATGTATACCAAACCTACTGAGAATAGTAATATCGTGAATAACAACCCAGAAGCAGTTAATCTTGGCTTAGCTGAACTGATTCTGAAGCAGTGGGGCCTAGATACTATATTCTCTCCTGAGGTAAAACGAGCTCATGATACCGGAGCTATCCACCTTCATGACCTTGGATATCCTCACCGAGTATACTGCTCTTCCCACTCGATCGAATATATCAAGAAATATGGTCTTCAGGGATTAAGCAACCTGAACACTGAATCAAGCCCAGCAAGATCTGCAAGTGTCCTGACCGGACACCTGAACACATTCCTTGCAAGTATGCAGGCAAACTATGCAGGAGCACTCGGTATCGCCTATATCAATATCCTATATGCTCCCTTCCTTGAAGGTCTCGATAAGAAGCATCTGAAGCAGATCGCTCAGGAGATGATCTTCAATGGCTCTCAGAATGCCTTCTCCCGAGGAGGACAGACACTGTTCCTCGATTTCAATATTCATACTGGTGTCCCAAACTATATGAAACCAGTCCCAGCAATAGGAGCCGGTGGATCATATATGATGTGGATCGGTGAAGAGAAGGTAGATGTCGTCGAGGCTCTCAGAGAAGATCTTGATCCTGACGGCAATAAGCTCATGGACCTTGTCTATACTGATGCAATGGGTGTAGAACATGTCGTATTACGTGAACTTGCCGATAGAGAGAATGGGATCGTGTATGATGAAGAGATCGAAAAGGCTACTGAATCCAACGGATGGGAGATCGTCACGTATGGCGATTACACCAAAGAGACTCGTGACTTTGCTTCTGCGCTACTTGAAGTCTGGGGTGACGGAGACAGAAATGGGAGGATCTTCGAATTCCCAAAATGTGATTTCCATATCAGCGATGAGACCTTCACTGACCCGGCTCAGTATGCCATCTACATGGAGGCCTGTGAGCTTGCAAGCAAGAACGGCTCTACCTATTTCATCTTTGACCGAGATGAGGTTACCCTTTCAGCCTGTTGCAGACTCAGAACAACGATACAGGACAACCGAATGCTCAAGCATCCAGAGTCTATGAGATTCTGTGGTTTTCAGAATGTTACGATAAATATCCCACAGGCAGCCTATAGAGCTTCAAGGAAGGGAGAGAAGAATATAGAAGGACTCTATACAGAACTTGATGCTACCATGGAACTTGCCGTACAGGCTCACTTAGAGAAAAAAGCTAAGATCGCCGATATGATCAAAGAACCTGGTAGACCATTGTATCAGATCGGGAAGATAGCTTGTGATGGAAGACCCTATGTAGAACTTGAGAAATGTACCTATATCTTAGGTCTGATCGGTGTGAATGATACCGTCAACTTCCTCATAAATCAGGAACTTCATGAATCTAAGACCGCTATGGACCTTGGACTTCAGATCGTTGCCCATATGTATTTGAAAGCAAAGAAACTTGCTGCGAAACATAACCTCAAGTTCAGTCTTGAAGAGTCACCTGCAGAGAGTGCAGCAAGAAGACTGGCTAAGACAGACTTGATCTACTTCGAGAAAGAGGCTGATGGGATCGTGAAGGGAGATGCGGATAGTGCCTATTACACCAACTCCATCCACCTTACAGCAGATGCTCCAGTATCACTCGTCGAGAGGATCGCTCAGCAGAGTAAGTATCATAGCCTGATCGAATCCGGTGCGATCACTCATGCATTCGTCGGAGAGGAACAACCTTCAGCCGAATCAATCGCACTGCTCATGAAAGAGGTCTTCTTCAGGACTCAGAGTGCACAGGTAACCATCTCACCGGAGTTCACCTACTGTAACACCTGTAATCATAGTTTCAGAGGACTGAATGAACGATGTGAGAGATGCGGTTCGACCGATGTGTTTGGAGAGACCCGAGTCGTCGGATACTTCAGCAGAGTACAGAACTGGAACAAATCAAAACGGTACGGAGAGCTCAAAGCACGTCAGGCAGGGAACTATGCTATAGAGACCGCAGATGATGAGCTCGTATCGATCAAAGGTGCATAGGGAGAGACCACATGACGAAGCAACCATACAAGATAATCGTATTTGGGAAAGAGGGCTGCCAGAAGTGTCATACCCTGAATCAGAGGATCGATAAGATGCTCAAGAAAGAGGAGTGGCAGGATTTCTCGAAATCCTATGTTGAGGTACTGACAGAACAGGGACTTATCGAGTTCTGTAACATGGAATGTATCAACCCACAGAGGATACCTGCGATGACAGTCCAAAGACTCGTTCCAGAGACTCATACCTATGAATATATACTGAACCCACATCATAAGGCTGTAGATGATGCCTGTGGGAGTTTTAAGCTGTATACCTACCTAGGCATACAGACTGATTATACGACTACAGGTACTATCACACCAAAGATGATCACAAGTATACTCACGAGTGCTCGAGCAAGCTAGCATGGAGAGTATGCCAGAACAGACGGGAGTCTATGGATTCTTACAGAAACCATCACTCGTAGACTATCCCGGTCATATAGCAGCTGTCTACTTCACCTCAGGCTGTAACATCATCTGTGGCTATAACGCCCCATTACTTGGGAAAAGAACGGCAGGACTCACCTTAGAAGAGCTCAAAAAGACCGTGGACAAGTTCAAGCTCAAGGACTGGATCAATGGGGTCACGATAACTGGAGGGGAGCCTACGCTGCTTCCTCATCTACCTGCACTCGTTAGATGGTTCAAAGATCAAGGGCTCGAGGTCAAGCTCGATACGAATGGGTCTCATCCAGAAATGTTAGAGAAGATGCTTCCCTCTCTTGATTATATCGCAATGGACATCAAGTGTTCACTCTCCTCATATCCTGAGTTCGTCTCATACCATAAGGTAGAGAATATTCAGGCCTCAGTAGATCTGCTAAAAGGGTGGGAGGGAAAAGCAGAGTTCAGGACTACCGTCCTCGAAGATTTCCATACCGAAGAGCAGATGAAAGAGATCATGAAACTGATCGAGGGTGCTGATACCTATACCCTGCAACCGTTCGTACCAAGAGATAATCTTCCTGATCTCTCCATGAGAGCGATGAACAGAACCTCTCCGGATCTGTTGAAACACTATGCACAGATGATGGCACCATGTGTGGGTCAGGTCACGATAAAAGGGAACAGCTAACCTAATCAGCTTGCCCTCACACATCCATACCGATATAATCTTCTCATGAACTTCAATATACGAAAGGCAAACCCTTCTGATATAGATTCAGTGATGAGGATCATCACAGTCTGTACAGCCGATCTTCGATCAAAGGGAATAGATACATGGGATGATGAGTATCCCGAAAAAGAGCTTCTACTCCATGACCTCACTACAGGATCTGTCTTCCTAGCATACCCTACTGATAACACAGATCATGTGGTAGGTACGATAACCCTCACCCCACACATGTATGAACGCGCTTTACATGAGACTTCCTGGATCAAGGAGACTGATTCGCATCTTGAGATCGCTAGGATGGGAGTAGACCCAAGATTCCATGGACAAGGGTTGGGAAGAAGATTATTCGATCATGCCTTCCGTTCTGCGATACGCAGTGGGACACAGTCGGTCAGGCTCGAGGTACTCAAGAGGGAACAGTTCCTTATAGACATGTATGAGAGACGAGGGTTCCTACAAAGAGGTTCTATCTGGGAAGAACATAAGGAGTTCACCGTGATGGAGTATGTCACTCCAGAGATTAGGATGATCACCTCCACCAAAGAACTCCCAGATCATGATAATATCATAGCAGCATGCCATGTGATTCGACGAGAGGTCTTCATCATCAGTCAGGCTGTACCAGAGGAGATCGACCTAGATGGGTTAGATACCTCATGTGACCATATACTCCTGAAGTTCGGGGAAAGTGATGCTGGATGCGTTCGTATGAATACCTCCTCAACCGATACGGTAAAACTTGAACGCTTGGCCGTACTCGAACAATACAGAGGCTATGGGTTCGGGAAACTACTGACTGAGAGAGTCCTAGAGCTCTGTGAAGAGCATAGGATCTCTACAGTCACCATGCATGCACAATACTATCTTAAATCGTACTATGGAGCATTAGGCTTCACTCCGATAGGAGAACCCTTCTATGAGGCAGATATCAAACATATCGAGATGATCCATACGAGTTAGGACCTGTAACGGTCCCTTAGAACTTCTTTTTTTTGACATTATTCCAACTTTTGTATATTATGCTCTTTAACCACTTTTGGAGGACTATTCTATGAATAAGATCGTCATGGCTGGAGCAGGTGTCTTTGGTACAGCAATAGCTGACCGCCTTGCTACTAACCCAGAGAATATATTGACCCTGTATACTATCGAAGAGGATGTCGTCGAGGACATCAACACACATCACCAGAACTCAGCCTACTTCCCAGGGAGGCATCTGAGAAAGGCTATCACTGCATCCGGTGATATCGCATGCTGTCGTGAAGCAGATTATCTGTTTCTTGCTATCCCCTCTAAGGTCATCGAGAGTTTCTGCTTGTCCATCAAGGAGCTCATCAAACCATCATGTATCGTGATCAATCTCGCAAAAGGATTCGCCAATGATGGAAGATTCCTTCCTGAAGTGATCCCATTCGAACATGTAGGTTCTATGAAAGGGCCGACCTTTGCTGTTGAAGTGATCAACGGAGTCCCATCTGCTCTCACATATGGAGGAAACTATGAGGATTATAAGAGGCTGAAGACTGAAGTTCTTATTGGTACTGGTATCATAGCTGATTTCACCAAGGATATGAGGGGAGCTGAGCTCTTGAGTATCCTGAAGAACATGTATGCCATAGCTATCGGTATCGTCTCGGGTAAATACAACTCACCGAACGTCGACTTCATCATGATGACAAAAGCCGTTAACGAGATGAAGGAGATCCTTGAACTATACGGTTGTGAAAGTGAGACGATCTTCTCCTATTGCGGTATCGGAGATCTCGGGCTAACAGCTCTTAATGACCTGAGTAGAAACAGGACGCTTGGATTACTGATCGGAAAAGGTTTTGCGAATGATCCGAAGAGTGGTGTGGTCCTTGAGGGGATGAAGACCATTAAGATCATGGGGGAACTCATCATGGACAAAGGTCTTATTGATGAATTCCCCGTATTGGATGCATTGTTTCAACTGATCTACAGAGATAGTGATCTCAATCACTATATGATGAGAGTACTATCATGATCCTTAATCGATGAGGAACTCTACATCTACAGTCACTTTGACACTATAGGAACCAGTCGGGACCTGGGATGGTGAATAATCTGCCATCGCAACTTCCATCTTCATAGCTCTTCCATAATTATCTGCTACTGCATTATCTGATGAGTATTCAGAGATGGATCCAGGAGCCCCAAGCGAGACCTCACCAAGAGCTGCATATTCAATAGCTTTCTGTTTGGCTTTGAGGAATGCAAGTGCTCTCGCCTGTTGATAGAGTTTCTCGGTATCTTCTACATAGAAGTTCAGAGAAGAGATCTCGATGCCTGAGATGGTACCAAGACCATCAAGAAGGGATGCAAGAAGCTTTTCATCTTCATCTATACCAGAGATCGTTATCGCTAGGGTCTGTCTCACTCTCTGTCCTTTCAGTACTCGACCGTTATCGGTCCAGTCATATTCAGAATTGAATGATATCGATGAGGTGTGTATCTGATCCTCTTCTATCCCTGCAGCATAACTGGTCTTAAGGACTCCTGCGATCTTCTTGTTCACGATATTCTGGGCATCAGAGGTGGTATCACGTAGTTCAGATATGGTGATCATAAGACGAGCAGTATCAGGGGAGGCTTCAACGACACCCACACCATTGACAGCTATCCTATAATCTTCAGTTAGTTTGGAGATCATCTTCTCAGGTGTCATACAGCCTACGAATAGTAAACTGACTAAAGACATGCCTAAGATGAGAAGCATCAGGGATCTTCGAGATTTCATGTACATACTCCTTTGGAAGCTACTCTTTGACATCCCGAACAAGACCTCGCCATCGTAGATAGAAGGCGAGAGCTGACATCATGATGCCGTTATTGTAGTATCCAGTACCCATAGAATGGATAATCTCATTGATTGGCACCAGCTCAATATCGATCATCTCATGTTCATCAAGTTGCTGCTGTTGTATATATTCCAACTCCTCAGCAACGTAATAGGTTACAGTATTCGTTAAAAAAGCTGGATTCGGGGATACGGCACCGATCTTTATCAGACGTGTGGGCCGGTAACCGGTCTCTTCAAGTAGTTCTCGGTAAGCAGCCACTTTTGGCAGTTCACCCTTCTCCACGGTCCCCGCGGGGAATTCGAGGGTCAGAGTCTCACTGCCATGACGATATTGGCGAACCATCAGAAAACATGGGTGGCCTAGTTGATCTCGAACGATCGGAAGGACCGTTATCCAATCAGGAGCTTCGATCTGGATGAAAGAACCTGTCTTTCCATCCTGAGTCACGCTCTTCGTCTCATAGATGTCAAAGATCCTACAATCTTTGATCTTCTCTCGCTCTAGGGTCTCCCATGTCAGATGTTTCATACTTTCTACCTATTATTTACTGCTTGCTAGAGCATTGTCGATCTTATCTACAATAGCGATGATCGCTTTTGAACAAGCACTATCTGGTGCGGTGGTGACATAGGATATACCTTTGTCTTCAGCCTGCATAAGACCTGGATCTATAGGGATACTTCCCAAGAAAGGTGCATCCATCTCTTTCGCGGCTGCTTCCCCGCCGCCTTTACCGAAGATATCTACGGCCTCACCACAATGAGGACATACATAGCCACTCATATTCTCTATGACTCCAAGAAGTGCTACTTTGATCTGTCGAGAGAAGTTGATACTCTTTCGTGAATCTAAGATGGATACTTCCTGAGGAGTTGTGACTACAATACTACCTGTCAGTTCAGGGATCATCTGACAAACGGTAAGAGGTTCATCGCCAGTTCCTGGAGGTGAATCGATGATAAGGTAATCAAGAGGTCCCCAGTTCACGTCTGCTAAAAACTGTTTGATCACACTGATCTTGAGGGGACCTCTCCAGATGATTGGAGTATCGTCATCATTTCCTGTAAATGCAAGACTGACAGCCTTGAGGTTAGGTGTCACTTCAAATGGTTCGATCGTGTTCTCATCATGTGAGAACATCTTCTCTCCCTGAACACCCAGCATCTTAGCAACATTCGGTCCATGCAGATCTGTATCGAGGATACCGACCTTATATCCCTTATTAGCTAATGCTAGAGCTAGGTTAATAGACACAGTCGTCTTCCCTACTCCACCTTTTCCACTCATAACAAGTATCTTATACCTGATCTGAGACATTCGTTCCTGTAATCTCTTAGTCTGAGCGTCTAACTCGTCACCTTGTAAACTGTGCATGAACTATTCTCCTACTACGCTGTACTGATAAAGTTCCAGCGAGTTATAATGATATTTTTAGCATCCGCTAATTAATTTCTGTTATCTCTTCATAAGATAGTAAATAGGAGGATAATGCTCAAGTCTTACTTATTGAATCTTACAATGTTTATCGATTTGTTGTGATACAAAGATTGTGAATACCCAACAAATCTAATTCTACATACCTCTATGGCTGTTTTTATGTTATAATCGATGCAACTAGTGCAAAATGTTGCAGAATCAAGTGAAGCAGGGAACATGAAGATATGAAAGGTGAACGATTGATGCAGTTAGAGCTTCTTTTGCTCTCACATCCAGAAGGGATGAGAAGAGCTGAGATCGCTCGTAGACTCGGAGTACACAGATCTACCATTGGACGTTACATCGATGAATTAAAGAAACATACTGATGTATATGAAGATAAGTTTCTGATCAAGATCAATACAAAAGAAGAGATCGATGTCATGAAACTTAGTGTCTATGAATCACTTGCCTTGAATCTTTCAGCTGAGATGCTGGCAAAATATGAACCGATGCAGACACCACACCTAGCTTCAGGCCTGAGAAAGATAGCAGGTAACATGCGTACCTATGCTCCTCATGTCAGTAACAATATCGATGCGGTCGCAGAACAGATAGAGACCTCTACTGAGAAACCTCACCCCAGTTTCACTGATACGCTTGAAGTCATCATCGATTCATGGGTCTCTGGAAAGATGCTCCGGATCAGACATAGCGTCAATGAGAACGAGGTCCACGAGACAGAGTTCGCACCGTATTTCATCGGTTACCGTGAAAGCACTTCAGGAAGACGTCCTATCAGCGTAACCGGACGTTTGCGACATACCTCTGAGATCGAGACGATCGATATCCATAATATAGAGGCTGCAGAGATCCTTGATGAGACCTATACGATCCCTGATAATCTAAGACCATTCAGGAAGCCGGTCACCGGCGAGCGATACGGTGGTATCGATATGATCCCATTGAAGTTGAGACTCAAAGAACGTTCTGCCCTCAACTCATTCTCCTCGATCTATTATGACAGGTTAGAGACCTCTACTGGAGCTGATGGATCACTCTATTGTGAAATGAATGCAGAGAACTCTATCGAACTCATATTACGACTCGTACAGTGTGGTAACTCTGTAGAAATAGTAGAACCGGCAACATTCCGAGCTCACTACATATCATATCTACATGAAATATTAGACATTTACACAGAATAATTTGCTTTTTAAATCTTAAAATAGTATCATTAGTGGTGTAGTCATTATCTCATTTCAAAAGGAGAAGAAGATAGGTGAAAAGTATCAAAGGAACCAAAACTGAATTGAATCTACTTAAATCATTTGCTGGTGAATCACAGGCTAGAAATAGATATACATATTTTTCTAGTGTCGCAAAGAAAGAGGGTTATATTCTTATTTCACAGATCTTTGCTGAAACAGCTGATCAGGAAAAAGAACATGCAAAACGATTCTTTAAATTCCTCGAAGGAGGTCCAGCTGAGATCACGGCGACCTATCCTGCAGGGAATATTGGCTCAACAGAAGAGAACCTTGCTGCATCAGCTGCTGGTGAACATGAAGAATGGGCAGAACTCTACCCTGAATTCGCACGTATCGCAAAAGAAGAGGGATTTCCTATCATAGCAGCTGTATATCGAGCTGTTAGTGTAGCAGAGAAAAGACATGAAGAACGTTATAAGAATCTCTTAAG
>CAZLZY010000007.1:0-22138 GCA_964564075.1 uncultured Spirochaetales bacterium | reverse complement strand
TATGTTATGATAATCCATCTTCAAGATGTTGAGACCTTTCATTCGTAAAAACATATTGGGATAAATATATAACTGAACCTTCTACAAGTCAACCTCTATCCAAGATTCTATCCTCTATCCTCAACTCTTCGATCTATCAGATAGGTACTTCCCTGAATACTCTTTACCTGATGTTTTAGATCAGAACATACATCGATGATTGATAAATAACTTGAGAACGCTTTTTCCGTAAGATCAACCCCTGATATACTCACAGAGATCACCGGATACTCCTGAGCAATACCCCTCCTGTCTTCAGTTCTGATGAAACCTTTACTCAGATCCTCTTTTGAATAGTACTTCTTTATGCCCTCATCAAACTGTCGGATAATCTCTTCAATGAATTCAACACTGACTTTAGAGGGGATAGCAAGCACAAAATCATCTCCGCCAATATGTCCTACGAATGCACAGGTCTCACAATAGGACGACTGAGCGACCTTCTCAAACACCTGAGAGGTGAAGAGGATCACCTCATCTCCATGAGCAAAACCATAGACATCATTGTAGGCTTTGAAATTATCTAGGTCAGCATAGAAGATCGTATAGGGACTCTTATTTGTTAAAGAAGATTCAATGAACTTCTTGATACTGTTGTTTCCCGGTAACCCGGTTATAGGATTGGCATCAAGAGCAAGTTTATAGAGCCTGCGGAGTTCAAATAGGGACTCCGAGAGTTTCAGTTGATTTCTGATACGAGCTTGAACGACTATGGGTATAAAAGGTTTTGTGATGTAATCAACACCTCCCACTTCAAAGCCCTTAGCCTCATCCATAGCTTCAGAGACAGCAGTGATGAAGATGATAGGGATATCTTTCGTCTTCAGGTTCATCTGCAACCTTCTACAGACTTCATACCCATCGATCCCTCCCATCATGATATCGAGGAGGATAAGATCTGGTAGCTTCTCGATTGCCATCTCTAGCCCACGTTCTCCTGATTTTGCAAAAAAGGTCTTATACTCACCTAACAGGGAGATCAGGGACCTGATGACATCTGCTGTATCATCAATGATCAGTATCTCTTTTTTCTCTTTCATACGTTTTCTTCTCCTGAGATAATAGTTAGTAATGAATCAATATGTTGTAGAGCTTCTTCAAAGGAAAAGTCCTTCACGAGATCTTCGATCTCTAGGATCTTTTTCTCATAGGCCTCTGAGATGCTATCCTTCATCGGTTCGAGTAGCTCGAGAGCAGAGGTATCACTCTCGATGAGTAGTTCGCGTAGTTTCTGAGATAGTTCAACGAAACGTACCATATCGATCTGTTTCGGTCTTTTCTTATCTCGTTCATCAAGCCTCTTCCGATAGGGCTCTAGGTACTGAACGATAAAAGCTATCTCTTGGATCAGCTCCTCTACCGGTAAGGAGCTAGTATCTTCAAGTGAAAAGCCTAACTCTATCCTAGCTGATAGCTCTGAGATGAGTTGCATCCCAATGTTCCCACTGACACTCTTCAAGGTATGAGCAGATCTCCTGGCCTCTTCAGTCTTCCCTTCATCGAAGAACTGTTTGATCTCAGTTCCAGATTGATGATATTTTGTACAGAAGGAACCTATGAGATCACTCAGTAGAGCTCTATTGCCAGCAACTCTTGCAAGGCCATTCTCAACTGAGAAGCCCTCGAAAGATTCAGGGAGTTCAATAGCCTCAGTAGTTCTACTACTGCTCTCATGAGCTCCGAGAAACTCTTTCGGGGGTATCCATTTGGTGAGGGCAGAGAATAACAACTCCGTATCGATAGGTTTCGTCACATGGTCATTCATCCCACATGCTATATTCTTCTCACGCTCCTCACTCAGGGCATGTGCCGTCATAGCGATTATGGGGATAGCTGCATAGAACTCAGAAGATTCTCTGATGACCTTGGTAGCAGTCCGTCCATCCATGATAGGCATCTGGATATCCATGAGCACCGCATCAAAAGGATTGAGTCTACTCTTTTGTAGCAGTTCCACGGCTTCTGCACCATTTGCTGCAACGATCACAGAGAAACTTTCACTCTCTAGGAGCTCAACAGCAACCTGTTGGTTTATCTCATTATCCTCAGCTAATAGGATCTTTGCACCACGAATCGCATCGAGGTCTTGAGAGAGTCTATCTTGGGTGACCACATCCAATAAGGTAGTCTTACCCTCTACACCAAAGATCTGCATCAATGCATCGAACAAATAGGAGGGGTTCACTGGTTTATCAAGGAACATCGATATACCTAGAGCCTGTGCATCCTTCTTCACCTCATCCTTCCCATAGGCAGAAAGCATGAGAATGGCTGGTGCCATAGCTTGAGGCTGACTCTCCTTGATGATCCGAACCGTCTCTAGACCAGTCAATTCAGGCATCTGATAATCCATGATGATTAGTGAGGGATGACATGATTGATTCTCGATCATCTTGATCGCCTCTCTTCCAGAGGGTGCAATCGATACGGCAAACCCAAAGGAGGAGATGATCTCCTTGATGATATCACGAGCGATAGCATTATCATCTACCACGAGGACCTCTAGTCCCATCAGCTCTTTGGGGCTGATGAATTGTTTTTGATAATCTTTCTGCTCCTTGAGCATCACATGAAAGGAGAACGTAGTCCCTGATCCGTGCTTACTCTCCACCTGCATCGCTCCATGCATGAGTTCAGTTAACTGCTTTGCGATAGTGAGCCCAAGACCGGTACCCCCATATTGACGACTCACTGAAGAATCAGCTTGACTAAAGGGTTTGAATAGATTCTTCATCTGATCTTCTGTCATACCGATACCCGTATCAATGACCTTGACATTGATCATGACAGGATCCTCCCAAACAGGAAGTTCCTCTTGGTTCTCAAAAAGCTCACTATTAAGCTCCATACGTATGATGATATGGCCCTTTGGGGTGAATTTCAATGCATTATTCGTTAGATTGATCAAGATCTGACTGAATCTGAGGGAATCTCCAATAAGATGATAGGGTATGTCAGGTGAGATATCGAAGAGGAGTTCAAGCCCTTTCGCCTCTGCTTTCATCGTAAGAAGATTTGAAAGATTTGTTAGGATCATATCAAGTTCGAAGGGTGCCTCTTCTATCGCCATCCCACCAGCCTCGATCTTTGAATAATCTAGGATCGAATTGATGATCCCTAGTAGATTCTTTGCAGAAAGATGGATCTTCTGTGTATAATCTTGCTGTTTATCGCTCATATCGGTCTTTTCCATCAATTCAGATAACCCAATGACCGCATTCATAGGAGTCCGTATCTCATGGCTCATATTTGCCAGGAACTGACTCTTTGCCTCATTAGCTTGGTCGGCCTTCTTCTCCATCGCTTCTGAATATGTTAAGGCTAGGGTAACCTTATCTCTCAGATTGAACCCTCTATTGGCAAGGATCGTTATGGCAAGAAGGAGTAAGAAGAAGAAAATGATGAAGATCCTATATTGGATCACAAGATCTTCTAAGGTGATCTTCCCATACTCCTCATAGGGTGATAGCTGTAAGAATCTGAGCGTGTCATGGACCGCTTGATAGTTCTGAGGGATAGTCCAACCTGCCACCTTCCCAGCTATAGCAGCAGCATCTTCGGCAGTCATCTGCATAAGGGATACGGCTACTTTATCAGCGAGATCATTGGAAATATGATCGATCTTGGCCAGTGGCCATTCAGGATAGAATTCAGTTGAATGGATGAACGGGAATCCGCAAGAGCCATCACAGGGTTGAAGGATCTTAAAATCATCAATATCTATCTCTCCTCCTTGGGCCATCCGCTCTAAGGTATCAGACCGGACCGTTCCTGCATCAACTTCCCCATTAAGTACCCCATACACTACCGCATCGTGGGTCCCAAGGAATTTGAGGTTACCACTATGCTTTTGAGGATCGATACCATGATTGAGTAACTCTTTCCAAGCCATCTGCCAACCCCCAAAGGAGTTCATAGCTACCGCTCCAAACGTCATATCTTCAAGATCTTGTAACTCTGAGATGTCATCTCGGTCTTTTCGGGTGAAGATGACACCACCGAACCTGATATAATCATTCCCCAATCTCATATTCCGTAAGGTGACTATTCTTGTAGCTCCATAGAGGATCTCTAACTCCACATACATCGAAGAATTCACAAGAACGAAATCGACTGCCTCATCTTCAACAGCTTCATACACCTCTTCAAAGCTCAAAGGAACGATCTCGAAGGTATGACCAGGTATGGCTTCATCAAGATAGGTTGCAGTAGGTTCCCACTGCTCGAGACCTTTCTCGACACCCTGTTTTGCTAGTACCCCGATAGAGACTACCTCAGGAGCTATGGCTTTTACCTGAATTGCATGGCTCACCGTAGTTTGCTCCGTAGTACCCTCTTGGTAGATAAAAGCTGAAAGAAGACCGAAACCGAGACATAAGGAGATCACCGTGTAATATATGAACTTTCTGCCTTTTATGATTGGACGAGCCTTTTCTCCCATCGTAATAACCTTCCTCTGTTGAATCATGCGAGTTGCCTAGCGCAGAGGGATTTTCAGCTCCTCATGTAAATATTCTAACACCACTATCCCTATTTTGTCATCTTGATTATCCTAAAGAGGGTCTAAATATTGATAAATACGCTATATTGAGGTCTTGTAGGCGTATTTTTTCCTATTCTTAAGTGATCTTACCCTCTATCTCTTCATTCTCTTATGTATCGTATGGGAGAAAACATGATATAATAACTCCAGAGATTTTCAACAAGGGATGAATATGATAGATAAAATTCTTCAAGAATATGAACAGGTTGTACAAAAATCTTTTCTCGATGGTCTCACAGGACTACATAATTATGGTTCTTTCAGACATCTTATCGATATCATCTGTAAACAGTCGCTAAGAAGCACGAAACGGTTCACATTTGCTCTTATCGATATAAACAATTTCTCTCATTACAACAGTAGATTTGGAGCTATGAAAGGTGACCAGCTCTTGAAGAATACTGGTGCTGTCATAGGTGATTCCATCCGAAAGAGTGATGTTGCTGCTCGACTTTGGAGAGATCAGTTCGCTATCCAACTCGATGGGAGTATCGGTGAAGATGCCAAGATGGTAGCTAACAGGATCAAGACCCATATCGAGGAAGCTCTTGGTAATAAGGTATCTATCTCTATAGGGCTTGCCTCCTTCCCCGCAAAGGGAACCACATTCAAGGATCTGTATGACAGTGCTAAAGAATCTTTGGATCTCGCAAAACAGGATGGCAAGTCTAGGATCGTATCCCTCGATTCTCCGGAAAAACCCAGAGATACTTCCCTCTCATCGATCCTTGTGGTGGATGATGACAAACTCAATGGTAAGATCATAGAGTTTCAACTAAAGAAGTTCGGGTACCATATCTTCTATGCGAATAATGGATTAGAGGCTATAGATTTCGTCAAACATCATCCGATCGATCTGATCATATCAGACATCATGATGCCAAAGATGAATGGTTTTCAGTTATGTAGACGGATCAAGAAGTTCTCTAAGACGAGACTGATCCCAGTAGTTCTGATGACAACCTTAGAAGACCCTGAAGCAAAGCTCACGGGTATTGATGCTGGAGCTGATGGTTTCGTCACAAAGCCCTTCCAGCAAGCAGAATTACTTGCTCGTACAAGGTCCCTACTTCACATGCATGAACTGAACCAGAAACTCACAGATTTTGAGAATGTTCTCTTTTCTCTTACCAATATCGTAGAAGTCAAAGATTCATATACTCAGGGCCACTCCATAAGAGTCTCGCAACTCGCTCGACAGATAGGATTCACTATGGATCTTGATAATGATATGCTTGATAAACTTACCACAGCTGGTCAGTTACATGATATTGGGAAGATCGGCATCCATAAGTCTATCTTGAACAAACCAGGAGCCCTCACCGATGAGGAGTTCTTAGAGATCCAAAAACATCCATTACTCGGCTATCAGATATGCCTTCCTCTCAAAGACAATCTCGGTTTAGCACTCGATGCCATACGTCATCATCATGAGAAGCTTGATGGCTCTGGCTACCCCGATGGGCTAAAGGGAGAGGAGATCAGAATAGGCTCAAGAATCCTTGCAGTTGCTGATATCTATGATGCACTGACAACTGATCGACCCTATAGAGATGGGTTCTCAATGGAAAAAGCCTTTATGATAATAGACGAAGATGTACAACGGGGAAAGCTCGATGCACAGATAGTCTCAATCTTAAAAGGTCTTATGACTAGCTAAGACTATGAACAGATTCAGGATATTTTACCATGTTAATACGACTAGTAGGAGAACATATTACGATCACCTAAAACCCCTCAGAGAGTATTCAATCCTTACTTATCGATCCTGCTCAAGTAGACCAGATCGTTACGAACCGCAGCGTGAATGCCAGTCATGCGATCAAAGATGCAGGAACCATCGCTATCTCAACAGAAACGATCTATGCCAATTCTTATCTCAGCCTTCAATCAGGAAGTACAGATAATGGCCTTTTTACGGTCCTGACTATCACTGACTCTGGAAAAGGAATGAGCAAAGAAGAACAAGCTCATATCTTTGAGCCATTCTATACCTCTAGACCAAGAGGGAAAGGGGTGGGTCTAGACCTCTCAACTGTCTATGGGATCGTAAAACAGAACAATGGTTTCCTTCATGTCTCCAGCAAGTTGAATAATGGGACTACATTCAAGAGCTACCTACCAGCCTCAGAACCGCCATCCCCGAAATCGAGAAAAAGAGCCCTGACAGACATTCGATCGATACCGATGTGATCATCAATCAAGGTATCTTCATTGAAGGAATAGATTTTCTACAAACCCCTTTACGATAGGAACCTTCAAAGCGAAAGTAACACATATAGAGCAGTAGTTGAGGTTGAAATTCATCTTATGTTTTTATAGAACGCTGCAAGAACCAATAGAACTGCTCTTGACTGATATCATCCTACCCGAAATAAATGGGAAAGATCTCTATGAGCAGATCTCTCGCACGCATACTCAGCTAAAAGTCATCTATATGTCTAGATATACCGATGAGATCATATCTGATCAGAGTAAACTGTTAGAGAATGAACATGTTATTCAGAAGCCCTTCACGGTGATAGGGCTCAAGCAGCTAATCTCTGTAACGCTATTTGCTTAACACCATAGGTTCAGTATCTTGTTTTCTTCAGGATCTCACTCGCGATATCGGGATAAAGCTCATGAAGACAATCAGGACAGAGCCCATGGCTGATAGCAGTATCAGTATGGGTTCTAATATAGGTCTCCATTGAAGAGTAGTTCCCATCCTCATCTCTTACTTGCCTACAAGAGCTACAGACCGGTAAGGTCGCTGCTAGGGTTCTCACCTCTTGCTGTGCCGTTAAGACCTTCTGGTGTTCTTCTCTCAGCAGTTGATTCTTTGCATTATATTGCTGATAGATCGCCTCGAACATCATCTCATTACGAAACGCAATATACCCAAGCGTTGAAAGAGAGATGGCAATGACTATACTAGTCAATATCTTATCAGAATTCCCCTGACCATATAGATCCTTCTCGTCTACCAAGAAGAATGAAGAAACAGAGGGGTAAGGTCCTGCAACACAGATAACAGAAGGGGTTATTCGGCTGGAAATAGAGTAATGAGGTCGTACCCGCGATAAGAAGGATACTCAATGATCTCAAGCATATTGAGAAGCGTAAGAATCTTGTGAAGCCTAATAGTCCCCCTAAAAAAACACTATAGAAGAGCAGGACATAGCCTACTTTAGGATTACGAAAGAAGTTATACACCATAAAGAGCAGGCTAAGAACGAGAACAGCATGAAGGGTCCTTTTAAAGAAATCAAATCTACGTTCTTGTTAAAGATCCCTTAATTCAGGTTTTGTCATAAGGTGCTATTTAAGTAATACTGATTTGATACAATTCATCAGTTCAGCCATCTTATAGGGTTTCGCCTGGCTAGCAGCAAATCCAAATCCTGCGGGATTCGACATGATCTGATCATCCGAATACCCACTAGTAGCGATCACTGGAAGTCCTGGATGTATCTCTAAGACGTCCCCAATAATATCTTTGGCACCTAACCCACCGGGTATGGTAAGGTCAAACAGCCCCATGGTTATCTCAGGATGTTCTCTTAATACTGCTAGAGCAGCCTCTCCATGAGATGCAGTCAGAACCGTAAGACCCATCATCTCCAGCATTTTAGATGTAATATCTAAGATGGCCTTCTCATCATCTAAAATCAAAACTATCCCTTCGAACTGTTCCATAGAATTCCCCTTATTCGTTGTCTTAATATCCAATTGTGCTATCGCTCGTGGTAAGAAAATAGTAAAAGTCGTGCCTTCACCCAAAATAGAATCTACAATGATCATCCCGTTATGCTTACAGACTATTGAATAACTTGTAGCAAGACCCAATCCGGAACCGGTCTTCTTAGTAGAATAATAGGTATCAAATATCTTATCAAGTATATGAGGAGAGATTCCTGTTCCCGTATCCTTTATCTTGATAGAAACATAATCTCCACTAGGGAGATCTACTACAGAACTCCTCCCTAGAGATCGGTTCTCTACCTCTACGAGTAATGAATCACCCTCTAACATAGCCTGCTTCCCATTGATCACAAGGTTATCAATCACCTGGAAAATCTGATGCCGATCAAAATCAACTAACCAAAGATCATCTGCGAATACGAATTCAACTCCTATATTTGCATCACACAAACATCTATCTCTTTATCTTCTAGCATCCGAAGAACAGCTTCTGAGGTATCAGCCGTGATAATAGTATTCGATATCAAGATTTCTCACATAGTCCTCTGATGAGTCACCTTTCATGACACCAATCCTCAAACCGATGAGATCCTTTGAGGTCTCTGGCATCTCACTGTCTTCATGGACAATATAGGTCCCATTCATCGTGATATAGGGGAAGGTGAAATCGAAGGTCTCTTCACGATCAGGATTCCTACTCATCAAAGGCAAGACTTCAATATCTCCATTCGCTAATTGAGACTGTACGGTTTGCCAGGTATCGATAGTGAACTGGACATCATACCCCATGACCTCTAAAGATGCCGTTAAGAGGTCTATTGAGAACCCATCAGCTTCACCATCACTATCTACGAGACAATAGGGAGGGTAACCATACTCCGTCCCCGCTTGAATCACCGGAAGGGATGCGGATAGGTATAGAGGGAAAAAGAGGAGGAGTACCATAAGAAGGATCAAGAGTCGCCAATTACTTCGCACGTTCACCACTCTTTAGATAGTTTGCTATTTCCAACCCAAGTTTCTTCACAGTATAGGGCTTGCGTATAAAGCCCAAAGCCCCTCTCTTTAATGCCTCATTCACTCTTTCAGATTCAGCGAAGCCACTGAGTAGGACAATTCGCTGATGGGGATAATGTTGTAACATGCTTATACAGGTTTCGAGACCATCCATTCCTGGCATGATCATATCAAGTAGGACCAGGTCAGGAGGGGGCGCTGTGGTGAATCTTTTTAATGCTGCCTCACCACCTGAAGAACCTTCGACCACATATCCTAAACGTTCAAGAGTCTCAAGAGTAACAGATCGTTGTAGGTTCATATCATCAACAACAAGAATACTCTCTCCATTACCTTTGATATCCACCTCTACGATACTATCAGAGGTCTCCTTGAAAGAAATGTCTAGGGGGGCAGGAAGATATATGGTAAAAGAGCTACCCTCCCCTTCATGAGCCTTTACAGAGATATATCCTTGATGTTCCTGAACCACTCCCTCAACGACAGTCATACCGATCCCTGATACATTATAGCCAAGGGTCTTCTTTGAATAAAATGGCTCAAAGATCTGAGAGATCTCCTTTTGGGTCAGACCATTTCCCGTATCAGTCACACTGATCATGATATAAGGGCCCAGAATGATCTCAGGAACTATGAGGGAAGAAGAATCAATGTTGTTCATACAGGTCTTGATAGTGACCGCTCCAGCCATCTCCTGTGCTTCGATAGCATTGATGACCAAGTTCAGGATCATCTTTCTTAGATGATCCCCTGACCCAGAGATCAAGGGGAGGTCAGCTTCAAGATCCTGCTTGATCTCAATCCACCTCTTCTCCTGAAGATGTTTTAACAGCTCCTCAGAGTCTAGTACTTTTTTAATGATCTGATTCATATCGATCGGTTCATAGACCGTTGCACTTCTTCTAGAAAGTGTTAATAGGTCTTGAATGATATTCGTTGCATCATCACCAGCCCCCTTGATCGTCTTCAAGGGTTCTTTCATTGGGTCATCATCGCTCATACCGAACATGAGCATATCAGGATAACTCACTAATCCTATAAGTACATTGTTCAGATCATGAGCTACTCCACCTGCAAGCTTACCTAAGGTCTCGAATTGTTTAGCCAGCGCCAATCTTTCCTCTAAGATCGCTTTATGCTTCTGGATACGCTTGAGGTCAGAGATATCCACACTCGTAACGAGTACTCGAGATAGTCCGAATCGCTCTCTATCAATTACTGATAGCGTTAGGATCAGGTACTCCAATTCTGAAAGAGCGTTCTTGTTCTCCATCTCTTGTTCAAAATAGTCAGCTCCATCTATGATAGCCATGAACTGTTTGATGAAATCACCATAAGATGCCTTATCAACGATCTCTCCAGCATTTGTATAGAACTCCTCAAAAGAGTCAATCCCATAGAGTGCTAATGATGCATAGTTAGCTTCATTGATAGGTATGGACCTGCAGATCTCTTCGACGATCTCCAGATGTTCATGCAGATATGCTTCAACATCTTTGACACCCTCTTCTCGTAGGGAATCAATGATGATCCTAGCTCCAGTGTAATCCTCTTCGAAAACAGGGTTAGGTAAGTGATTGAGTGTCTCTATATATCTGTGAATCTGCTTGTCTTTCTCTTTATTATCAGTCTCAAGCTTATCTAGGATCTCATAGACATCTGTAAGACGGTCATCCTGTAAAGAATGGCTCTCCCACAAGATGGATAATTTTTCGCGTAAATCTAAGAAATCATTCATATGTTGAACCCCACACCATAAAAAAGTATACCATGATTTTTATATACATAAAATGAAAAAAAGGGATAGTCAGAGGGTAACTCTGTCATCAATCAATTCTATTGATCTAGCACTTTTGGGACTACTCGACCAAGATATTCTAGGGTATAGGATTTTCTCACATATTCTCTGACACCCTCTTGTGCCACGGAATCAACACCATACAGTACTAGCATGGCAGAATTCACTCTGGTGACCTTGATCTATCATGCTCTGAGCCTCTTCGAAGAAGAGTGTGGGAAAGCAATAGAGGAGTTCTTCGTATCCCTCTATTCGTTTATCCTCAGTTGATTTACTCATGTTCTTTAGTATCTCTTTCCTATCCCATGAATAAAATATATCATAATAGATAGTACAACCTTGATAAATAGGGATTTTGTAACATAAGTTACTGTCAATACTTCCGGTTTTGAGTATATTCATCATATGAAAACAAGAACTATAGAATCAACAGATACTATTTTTGATATTATCAAAGCCTACCCAGAGACACGGGAGATATTCATCGCCAATGGGTTCCCCCAACTTTCTGATGATGCACAACTCGAGCGGATAGGCCGAATGCTCACCTTTGGTGCAGCGATGCAAGCAAAGAAGAAGAACCCTAAGATATTCATGACCCTCTTAGAGGAGATCATCGAACAGAAGCATCTGATGGCTGAAGAGGGAATCTCCACCTATGAGACTGAGGGGAGCTGTACGGTCGCAGGGATCCTTCCCTGCCCGATAAAGATTCCTCTCATCGATCAGTTCACCAAGTTCGAGAAAGAGTATGAGAGAACTCAGGGAAAATCGATCAACTACCGATTGCAATCTGCATCAGGTGGTCTTGGTTGGCTTGAAGATGAGATCAGAGATGTGAAAGACCTTGAGGACCTTCCCGATCTTATCATCTCAGCTGGTTTTGAACTGTTCTTCGATCCAAAGCTCTATGGGAAACATCGAGATCAGCAGGCCTTCGAAGATCTCTCAGCACTTCCTGAGTTCAATAGCTGTTTTGCAGGTCTTGATCTCAAGGATACACAGAAGAACTACTCGATCGTCGGTGGCGTCCCAGCCATATTCCTCGTCGATACGTTAGAACTCAAGGGACGAGCGATCCCAGAGACTTGGGATGACCTGCTCTCTGAAGAGTTCACCAATTCCATAAGCTTACCGGTCGAAGATTTCGATCTATTCAATGCAGTATGTCTCACCCTCTATAAGAACAGAGGGATCGACGCTATCAAAGCATTAGGTAGGAATATGCTCGGCTCCCTGCATCCAGCACAGATGGTGAAGAATAAGAAAGATGAGATACAACCAGCAGTGACCGTCCTTCCATGGTTCTTCACTCGTATGGTATTCCCCGGTACCAGCCTAAAAGTGGTCTGGCCGAAAGACGGGTCCATCTTAAGCCCCATATTCCTCGCATCGAAGAAGGAGAAACGAGAAGAGCTTGCTCCTATCGTAGAGTTCTTTGAATCTGAAGAGGTAGGGATCATCATGAGAGATAAGGGCTTCTTCCCAAGTGTACATCCCGCTGTAGATAATGGTATGAGCGCAGAACAGCCTTTTCAGTGGTTAGGTTGGGATTTCATCTACTCCCATGATATCGCAGAACTGATCACAGAATGTACACAGACCTTCAACGCCTCCCAAGGAGCACACGCATGAATCTGGTAACCGTATCAGGTCCCCCCTCATCGGGAAAGACCTCCGTGATCCTGAAGACTATCGCAGCACTCGATAAGAGATCAATAAAACCTGCGGTAGTGAAGTTCGATTGTCTCTATACCGATGACGATCTTCTCTATGCGAAAGCTGGAATCCCGGTAAAGAAGGGCTTATCTGGCTCCCTCTGTCCGGACCACTACTTCGTCTCGAATATCGAAGCGGTCGTTGACTGGGGCCTAGATTCTGAGTACGACCTGCTTATTAGTGAATCTGCTGGACTCTGTAACAGATGTTCTCCCTATATCAAGGGGATCAAAGCCGTCTGTGTGATCGATAATCTCAGTGGTATCAACACCCCAAAGAAGATCGGTCCTATGCTCAAGACTGCAGATATCGTCGTGATCACCAAGGGAGATATCGTCTCTCAAGCAGAACGAGAAGTATTCGCTTCCCGTGTACAGGCAGTCAATCCTAGGGCTGTCATTCTCAATGTGAATGGTCTCACCGGACAGGGATGTTATGAACTGAGTACCCTCCTCTATGATGAGCAGAACCATATCAAATCTCTCAAAGGTAGAGAGCTGCGATTCAGTATGCCTTCAGCCCTTTGCTCCTACTGTCTCGGTGAGAAACGTATCGGGGAGAGTTATCAGATGGGTAATGTCAGAAAGATAGATCTGAAGGAGTACCAGAGCGATGATACATAGACCCCTAGATATACTACTAGAAGATCATCCCTATGTGGATACCTTCCTCAAAGAGAATAACATACCCGTAGAGGGGAATCGAAATAAGAGTATCAGAGATATCATCGAAGAGATGCCCGCTGATACCGCAGAAGAGTTCGCATTCGATATCGAGTCCTTAGAACAGAATCTGAATCTATTCGTAGAGCAGATGAAAGAGTTCCTCAATGAAGGAGCTGATGAAGTAACTTCCATCACCATCTACCCAGGAACAGATAAGAGCGGTGATCCTGAAGGATTTGATAAGCTCGAACTGAAGACCGGACAGATCATCTCGATCGTAGGACCTACAGGATCTGGGAAGAGCCGTCTTCTCGCTGATATCGAATGGGTAGCACAGAATGATACCCCTACGAACAGGACTATCTTCGTCAATGATGAGGTCCCAGAATCAAAGTGGAGATTCTCCATCTCTGATAAGCTCGTAGCTCAACTCTCTCAGAATATGAACTTCGTCATGGACTTGAGTGTTGAGGAGTTCGTCAGACTTCATGCAGAGAGCCGGATGCTCGAAGATATCGATACAGTCGTTACCCGGATCATAGATAAAGGTAATGACCTAGCTGGTGAGAAGTTCCATCGGGATACCCCAATCACCAGTCTCAGTGGAGGACAGAGTCGTGCACTCATGATCGCAGATACTGCCGTTTTGAGTAGATCTCCCGTCATCTTGATCGATGAGATCGAGAATGCCGGTATCGATCGAAAGAGAGCACTCGACCTGTTGTTATCTGAAGATAAGATCGTCCTGATGGCAACCCATGATCCAGTTCTCGCACTGCTTGCCGATAAACGTCTCGTCATCCAGAATGGCGGGATCTCGAAAGTGATAGAGACCACCGAAGAGGAACGATCGATCCTCGTTGAGTTAGAAGTATTGGATGCAAGGACTAACCACTTGCGAAATCTCCTGAGAAATGGAGAAAGATTACATGAGAGTAAAGAGGGAGAGATACAATAATGCATGAAGGATGTTCAGCAGAATTCGCTAATGGGAAAGAGATCGTCAATAAGCTGAGAATGATGGGTTTCTCGCAGCAGCCACTACCAGCACCGTTCGTGATCGAGTGTGAAGGCTGTAGCAAATCATTCATCATGAGGACTCACGAAGCGACATGTCACTGCGGTATGGTATATGGAGTGACTCCATGTCATGCATCAGCTGCCGGTAATGTGAAAGCAGCAGGAGAGAACTACTAATAGGAGGGGAATAGTTCTCACTATTCCTCCTATACCTCTATTTCTTGATCTGTTCTAGCATCCTCTTGGCTCCATCGGCGAGAAAACCAAAATCAGATTTTAGCACTGCATACTGCATACCAAGATCGATATATTTCTGTAGGGCCTCTTTACTTCCGACAACAGTCCCGAAGGGGACCTTATGTTTTCTGCAGGTCTCAATCGCCTCGGTGATCACCTTCTCTACTTTGGGATCCTCAGGATGTCCGATAACCCCTACTGATTGAGACATATCCATAGGGCCAATGAAGAAGGCATCATGAGCATGTAGTGAGATCTGCTGTTCAAGGGTCTTCACACTCTCGACTGTCTCGCAATGTGTTATGATCATAACCTGGTCTTCAACCTCTTTGACATAGCTGTCAATATTTGTGAGACCGTACTGAGCAGCTCGTGAGGTGGTTGCAAACCCTCTCTTTCCTTTTGGTGCAAAGTAGACCGCATCAGAGACCCCTCTCATATCATCTAACGTATCGACATTGGGAACCTGAATACCTTGAGCACCTGCATCAAGAGTCTGAAGGATCTCCTGTGTATCCTTACTGCGAACACGGACGATCGGTTCTATCCCGGCAAGCTGTGCAGCTCTGATGAGCGCGGTGAGAGTCTGTTTACTCATCCCGATATGTTCATTATCGATGATGGCAAAGTCAAACCCGATATGCCCTAAGATCTCAATGACTGCTGGGTCGGTAGACTTCACGAACGTACCGTATACTACCTTACCCTCTTTAAGTAACTGCTTTACTCTACTCTTCTGTAACATCTCGTTTACTCCTTGAAGATACTACTCAACCATAGATTGATAGCATCAGATACCTTCTGGGGCTCTTCTAAAGAACTCAAATGTCCACACTCGGGAATCACCGATACTGAATTGTTTATTAGGATCGAGGCAAGATGCCTCTGTCGTGGTTCCGGTGTGAGTTGATCTGAATCTCCATAGATGATCTTTACCGGTTTAGAGAACTTCTTCAACGTCTCAGTATAATCGACTCTAGAGGCGAGTGCTGAAGCATGAGCTTCAAAGGATTCATACCCTACCACTTCTGCCATCTCATAGACGATATCTCTAAATCTACTATCTTTCTCTCGGGAAGGATGGACTAAGACTCTCATCAACTTCTTCACTGACATAATACCGGGGCCTTCAGCATCGGCTAGTCCCACCAAATGATCTCTACTTCTCGAGACATCGGGACTCTCATCTAATGCATTGGTATCAAGAAGGATCAATCCAGCGATAAGATCAGCTCTTTGTGCTACCATCTCCATAGCAATGATACCACCCATCGATAAGCCGCAGAGAATCACAGGTTCTGTCAATCCTGATAATATCTCATGCGCGATAGCTCTCATACTAGGATGATTTGATAGAGCTACAGGGACTGCTCCAAACCCAACTGGTAGGTGAGCCATCTGGTATGAGAATATCTCAGATGTACAGAGCAGTCCCGGTAGAAAGATGATATCCATGACGTCCCTTCTATAATATGATAGGTGCGCTCACATCATCACCACCAACCATACAGTAGATATAGCAGGTCTCTCTGATTCCCTCAAGTTCTACACCAAATTCTTTGGGAAGATCATAAGTATCACCAGGTCCGAGAATGATCGGCATGAGTTCAGGGTCACTGAAAGTAAGTTTCACATCACCTGAGAGGTTCACGAGGATCTGATTCTCAACTCTCTTGTGCATAGGAACATATCCACCTTCTGGAATCTCATATGCATAGATACTGACACCATCTTCACTTCCTACCTCAAACGCATCAGGATGATCAGGATGGCCAGATACATGGTAATAGTTGAAGGTACCTGAACCGGTGAAAGAACTCTCTCTAGGAGTCCTTTCGTTCTTCAGTGAAACGAAGCACATCATCTCTTCGACTGTATAATCATCGAACTCCTCGACCTCTTCGCGAGTGAGGGGTGTGAAGAGTTCAGAAGCTTCGGGAATAGGGTCTCCGACCACTGTATCTGCAAGCGTGTTATCCTTCTTCAAATACAGACCATATTTCTGCCCCTCTGAGACGATAGATGGATGGAAGATGATACCACCACCACAATCGTCACCACCTAAAGCTACGAACATGAACCCACTCTCAATCCCGACTACCTCAAAACCTCTGAAGCAATGGACTGGCACTGTGATCATATCACCTGGGCCGAGAAGTGCCTCATGCTCTGCATCAGGGCCCCAGTAGATTCTGAAAGTCCCTTTGTACACCATGAAGATCTCTGCAGAGCGGTGGCTGTGCAGGGAGTTGAGGATATTTGGAGGCTGACCTGCTGCTCCCAAGTGAAAGCCATCGGTCTCATAGATATGTACCGGTTGTCTTGAATCTTGAGAGACTCCTTTCCCTACGATACAGTAGTTCTCTTTGAGATGGCTACCGGGGATTCGAGCATCGATGAAAGCTGCTCGAGCATATTTCAGATCAGCGTATCTGACTAGATGTTTATTTGATTCATAATTCATATATCAAGCTCCAAATGTTTTATTGACTACGTAATCACAACCCTGTAGATAAAACCGTACATCATGTACGGTCTCACCTACCAGATTGCAATAATAACGAATAAGGTCTTACTCTATTATACCCTATATCTATTATTGCGCTAGTAAATAACTCAGTTATTTTAGGACGTGCCCTCTCCATCTTTCTGATGAAGAGATCACTAATGTTCTGATCAATCTCTGGTGAGGGCTCGGTATTTCAGTCGTTTCGGTATGATGGAATCAACTCCGAGTCTTCTTCTCTTATCATCTTCATACTCAGAGAAGTTACCTTCGTACCAGAAGAGTGAGCCATCATCTTCGAAGGCTAGGATATGGGTACATATCCGGTCAAGGAACCATCTATCATGGCTGATCACCACAATACATCCAGCAAAGGAGAAGATCGCATCCTCGAGTGCTCTGATCGTATTGACATCAAGGTCATTCGTCGGCTCATCGAGTAGGAGAACATTGGACTCCTCTTTGAGCGTCAACGCAAGGTTCACCCTATTTCTCTCTCCACCAGATAACACCCCGAGATGTTTCTTCTGGTCTGCCCCGGTGAAGTTGAACTGAGCACAATAGGCTCTTGAGTTGATCAGTCTTCCTCCGATGGTCATCTGCTCCTGCCCTCCGGAGAGGCACTCCCAGATACTCAGATCGGGATCTAGGGCCTCTCTCATCTGTGAGGCATATCCTAGCGATACCGTCTCACCTCTTCTGACTATTCCAGAAGTGGGTTCGAGTTCTTTAGTGAGAAGCCTGAGAAAGGTCGTCTTGCCGGCACCATTCGGTCCGATGATCCCGACGATCCCTCCTGGAGGCAGGGAGAAATCGAGGTCATCAATGAGAACTCGATCCCCGTATCCTGCACAGACCTGCTGACCTTCGAAGACCAGATTGCCCAATCTTGGTCCCTTTGGTATCTTGATCTGGAGATCTTTGTCCTGATCCTTCCTATCCTCACTTGCCATAGCCTGATAAGCGCCTATCCTAGCTTTCGATTTATCATGTTTCGCACGAGGGGACATCTTGATCCATTCAAGTTCCCTCTGAAGCGTCTGCTGTTTTCTGCTTTCCTTTTTCTGTTCTACTCTCAGTCGTTCCTGTTTCTGTTCGAGCCATGAGGAGTAATTCCCCTTCCAGGGGATACCCTCTCCTCTATCAAGTTCGAGGATCCAGCCTGCTACATTATCGAGGAAATAACGATCGTGAGTCACTGCTATGACGGTTCCTGCATATTGCTTCAGGTGGTGTTCGAGCCATGCCACTGATTCTGCATCAAGATGGTTCGTCGGTTCATCAAGCAGGAGAATATCGGGTTTCTGTAAAAGCAGTCGGCACAGTGCCACTCGTCTTCTCTCTCCACCCGATACCGTGTCGAGTGTAGTATCGGCAGGGGGGCATCGTAATGCATCCATCGCCATATCGAGTCGTGATTCCACATCCCAACCATCAAGTTGTTCAATACGGTCCTGAACCTTACCCTGTCTATCAAGGAGAGCATCCATCTCGTCTGCTGTCATCTCTTGGGCAAACTTCTCATTGATCTCTTCGAACTCCTTTAAGAGCCCTAGCACCTCTGAAGCACCCTCTTCTACAACCTCTCGTACGGTCCTCTTCTCTTGGGTAAGGGGTTCCTGCTCAAGATAGCCTGTCGTGAACCCCGAAGAGATCATAGTCTCTCCATCAAATTCCTCATCTACTCCTGCAAGGATCTTCAGGAGTGTACTCTTACCTGATCCATTGAGTCCCAACACCCCTATCTTAGCACCATAGAAGTAGCTCAGATAGATCTCTTTGAGGATGATCTTGTTTTGGTATCTCTTGGAGACACCAATCATTGAATATATTATTTTTTTATCTTCTGCCATAGAGATGAGTATGTCAGAAATTGATTAAATGATTAAGAGGCTTGGTGCTCTTCAGTAAAAAGAATCAAGCCATGCTCGTGTGTTGAGTATGGCTTGATATCTCATAATACTATTCTCGTAATAGACAGCCCACTGTCATATTCATGACAGTGGGCCTGATCGAATCAGAGACTTACTACTCTAGTTCCAACCTTTAAAAGGGAAATCTACAACGTTATGAGTTGCCATACTTTCTGGATAGACATTTACCAGTTTTCCGTCCTGCCACTGCATACCACCGATCTGACATCGTAGGTTCTGTCCTGTTGAATCAAATTTAACACCATGACCTGTAGGTAATGAACCTGCTGGAAAGTCTAGTTTGTTTGTGATCGCGATGAGTTCATCGATATTCTCTGGATCATCTGCTACCATCATCACATGGTTAGCAAGAAGCCACATAGCCTGCCATGTAAGCATATTTACCACGATAGGATCGTGACCGAGTTTCTCTTTTACGATACCTGCGAATTCTTCGTAAGGTTCAACCATTGAAGGAAGCATAGTCTCAAGTGAAGGAGTCTGTAATGGATCACAGTCAAACATACCTTGAGCATCTTCACCTAATGTTTCCCAGAATACAGGGAGACTGAAACCAGTTCCGAGTCCGAGGAATCCAAGAGGAGCGAAGTTCATGTTCTTAGAGTTGTTAACGAAGTTGATCGCGTCATTGATGTAAGGAGTCATAACAACGAAGTTAGCACCAGCAGCTTTAGCTTTTAATACGAGTGGTGAAGTATCAGGAGTATCTTTTGAATAACTCTCATCAACGACTACGTTCATACCATATTTCTCAGCTCCGATATTGTAACCAATACCAGTAGACATGCCAAAGTCTGAGTTCTCATAGAATAATGAAAGGTTCACATCACTATATTCGATGTTCTCTTTGTCACAGAGTTCTGCTAGGAAATCCATTGCTGCTTTTCCCATCTCAGATCCCTTGAAGTGGAGTCGGTAGATACCGTCCATATCACGGTCTGTGATTCCATCAGCTACAGAGATGACTTCCATGTAGTATCCACCATTTCGGTTGATGACACCAGTCATCACTGAAGATAGAGAAGAACCATAAGTTCCAAGAAAGATCTTCACACCCTCTTTCTGACAGAGTCTGTTTGCTTCTGACTGTGCAGCTGTTGTATCTGGAACATCTGCAACGATAGGTTCAAGCATTCTTCCATTGATACCACCACGAGCATTGATCTGATCGATCGCGATCAGTCCTGCTTGAAGAGACTCTTCACCCATGAGTCCTAAAGCTCCACTTCGTGCGAACATCATTCCTATTTTGATAGGAGCATTCTCTACCACTTCAACTTCCTGTGCACCATTCGCCATCAGGCAGAATGGAACCAATAAGATCAATAATACCGTTAACAATCCTTTTTTCATTAGATCCTCCATTTATTTAGTATTCTTGGGGAACATAGCGTTTCACTAGATCCGCACCAAGTAATAACTTCTGTATCTCTGATGTACCATCGATGATCGATGCCATCTTTGCTTCTCGAAACAGGCGTTCAAGCTTGTTCCCTTTTCGATATCCTTCAGCTCCGCAGAACTGGCAACATGCTGTGGCAACCTCTATCGCAAGATCTCCACAATAGAGCTTCGACATGGCAGCCTCCTGCTTAGGTATGACTCCACTATCCATCATCGCCGCCGTATGGTAGACCAGATGTTTCCCCGCTTCGACCTTTGCCTGAAGCTCTCCAAGCTTCCATTGCAAAGTCGGGTTGGTAAGCAGAGGCTTACCGAACTGAATACGACTACCCAAATACTCTGCAGTACTCTCGATAGCCTCTTCACATAACCCGATAGCCAACGCTGGGATGAAGATCCTTGCGATCAGAATCGAGAAGATCGCATCCTTATAACCATTCTTAGATACCAACCGTGATGCTGGTACAAAACAGTCTGTCATTCGGATCACTGCCTTGGAAATCACATTCCCAGCCATCGTCTCCGTATCACTAACGACCTCTAATCCCTCTGATGGGATATCGACAAGGAAGGTAACCATCTGCCGCTCATTCGGGCCTCCAAGTTTGACAGTCACATCAAATTTGGTTGCCTCACAGCCATTGGTGACCCAGGTCTTATACCCGTTCAGTAGAAACCCACCCTCAACAGGAGTCGCATAGGAACTCATCGAGTTCGGATCAGACCCTGCCTGAGGTTCAGTCAGACCGTATGCGAGAAGTTCAGACCCACCTACCATCCCTCTGATGAGTTTCTTCACCTCATCTGAGGTATCGAAGATCGACATCTCATATGACATGTTGTTATGGCATTCGATGCCAAATGTCATAGGGAAACTAGATCTTGATAATCCTTCATAGATCAATGCGGCCTCTAAGAAACTCATTGACTGTCCACCATAGGACTTATCAATATACATCCCTAGATAACCATCTGCCCCTAATCGTCTATAGGTATCTGAAGGGAAGATCCCCTCAGAGTCCCATGTTGCAGCGTACGGTTCGAAGTGTTCTCTTCCGTAGCTAATAGCATCTTCTAAGATACTCTGTTCTCTACTGTTCAGTTGATAACTCATTCTTAACCCTCTTCCTTCGTTTCTTCACTACATCACTAAGAGCCCCATAGATTCCTTTCGGGATCAGAAGTATTACTGATACCATGATGATCCCGTAGATCAGCAGATATAGTCCCTGATAGGTACCACCAAGCTGTGATCGTAAGAATATCTCTAGAGGTGTAAGGATGAACGATCCTACGATCGGTCCAATTACTGTTCCAATACCACCTACGATCGATAATGCTGCGACCTTCGTTGAGAAGGATACGGTGAATACGGTATGAGGATCTATGAACAAGAGATACTGAGCATACATTGCCCCACCTACTCCGGTGAAGAAGGCACTGACGAGAAGTGCTATCAATTTTGACTTAAGGACATCGACACCGAGTGAAGATGCTGCAGTCTCGTCTTCTCTTACGGCACGAAGATAAAACCCTGTTCGTGATTTGTTTATATAACTGATCACCGCG
>CAZLZY010000006.1:9556-25056 GCA_964564075.1 uncultured Spirochaetales bacterium | reverse complement strand
ATATTGAAGTAGAAGCGTCACTTTTTGATGAGGTGGAAGAGGATGAGGTCGAAGAACTCCCTGAAGAAGCTGAAGCAGAAGCGGATCCCGATGATACATCTGGCTCAGATGATACAGATGAGTTCGATGAGATATACTATGAGGATGATGAAGAGATCATTCTTGAGGACGAGGAAGAAGAGATTCCCGATGAGGAGCCAGAACCTATGATCTCCCCTGACAAGAAGAGTATCGTAGAGGAGCATCTGAAGGAAGGATTTTCCATATCAGATATCGCAGAGTTGACGAATATCCCGAAAGGGGAGATCGAACTGATCAAAGAACTCTCTGAATTCTCTCACTAATACCTTTTTATAGATGAATAGAAAAAAAACTCTTGACTCAGACAAAACGCTCTTAGTATGTTAAGTTTGCAGTTAAAAAAAATTACACAATCTTAGATTTTAGTGATTTCATTATAGTAATGTAGAATATTGAACAGAACGCTCAGGAAGAACCTGAGCTTATTATATGTATAGCTTAGGAGAAAGTATGGCTAAGAAGAATCAAAAGAAGGCAGCCCCGGCTGGTGAGCAGAACCCAGAAGATGAGTTCTCAAAGCAGGCTGATTCAATCGAGGAGAATTCAGAGGGGCCTTGTGAAGAGGTCTCTGAAGTTGAAGTCCTGAAAGAGTCAGTAGAAGGGCTCGAGAAAGAGCTAGAAGAGTACAAAGGCAAGTACTTGAGAAAGCATGCTGATTTCGAGAACTTCAGAAAGAGGATGCTTCGAGAGAAAGAGGATTCCATCAAGTATGCGAATGCGAGCCTTTTGAAAGACCTTGTATCAGTGATCGATGATTTCGAGCGTGCGATCAGTTCAGCACAGGAATCAATGGACTATGAGATTTTCCTCTCAGGGATCAAACTGATCGAGAAACAGTTCACTGCAATGCTTGAGAACAACTGGGGTCTGAAACGAATGGATACAGTTGGCGAGGAGTTCGATCCTCAGATGCATGAAGCACTGATGATGGAAGAGGATGCAGATTGTAGTACAGAGACAGTCCTCGAAGACTACCAGAAAGGGTATGTTCTTCATGATAGAGTCATTAGACATGCAAAAGTAAAAGTAGGCAGGCCGACTGTTGAGGCTGCTGCCCCAGCTAGTGAGTAGCTACTCACTAGCGTAGATAACTTAAGAATATATAAACTACCAATAGTGTAAGGAGAAAGGATACTATGGGACGAATAATTGGAATTGACCTTGGAACTACAAACTCTTGTGTCGCAGTGATGGAAGGTGGAGAACCTGTTGTGATACAGAACTCAGAGGGACAGCGAACGACTCCATCGATCGTTGGTTTTACCACAAAGGGTGAGCGACTCGTCGGTCAGCCTGCAAAGAATCAGATAGTAACGAACCCTGTTAATACTATTTTCTCAGTCAAAAGATTTATGGGACGAAGATATGGAGAAGTACCTTCAGAGATATCTATGGTCCCCTATGTAGTAAAAGCTGGTTCAAACCGGGAAGTACAGATCGAAGCTCAGGGGAAAGACCATTCTCCACAGGAGATCTCAGCAGCTACGCTACAGAAGATGAAGCAGACAGCTGAAGATTATCTTGGCGAACCGGTAACAGAGGCTGTTATCACGGTACCAGCATACTTCAATGATGCTCAGAGACAGGCAACAAAAGATGCCGGAAGGATCTCAGGACTGGAAGTAAAGAGAATCGTGAACGAACCAACAGCAGCAGCACTTGCGTATGGATTCGGAAAAGATATGACTAAAGATGAGAAGATCGCTGTCTACGACCTTGGTGGTGGTACCTTCGATGTATCTATCCTCGAACTCGGCGATGGTGTCTTCGAAGTAAAATCAACCAATGGTGATACTCACCTCGGTGGTGACAACTTCGATCAGAAGATCATTGACTGGTTGATCGCAACTTTCAAATCTGAATCAGGTATCGACCTGTCTCAGGACAGAATGGCACTACAGAGACTCAAAGAGGCTGCAGAGAAAGCTAAGATCGAACTATCAAGCCGACAGCAGACAGATATCAACCTGCCGTTCATCACAGCTGATGCAAATGGACCTAAACACCTTCAGGTGGAACTGACTCGATCTAAGTTCGAACAGATGGTCGAAGAGCTTATTCAGAGAACTAAGGCACCTTGTCTCAAAGCTATCAAAGATGCAGGATTATCTGCTACAGAGATCGATGAGGTCATCTTAGTCGGTGGTTCTACTCGAATCCCTGCAGTACAAGCACTCGTTAAGGAACTCTTCAAGAAGGCTCCTAATAAGAGTGTGAACCCTGATGAGGTAGTTGCCATGGGTGCAGCTATCCAAGGTGGTATCCTCGGTGGAGACGTCAAAGATGTACTACTTCTTGATGTGACTCCTCTTTCTTTGGGAATAGAGACCCTTGGTGGAGTATTTACTAAGCTGATTGAGCGAAACACCACTATCCCAACTCGTAAAAGTCAGATATTCTCTACAGCAGCAGATAGTCAGACTGCCGTATCGATTCATGTCCTTCAGGGTGAACGAGAGATGTCGACTCAGAACCGTACATTAGGTAACTTCGATCTTATCGGAATTCCTTCTGCACCAAGAGGCGTACCTCAGATCGAAGTGACCTTCGATATCGATGCGAATGGTATCGTACATGTATCTGCTAAGGATCTTGGAACCGGAAAAGAACAGAAGATCCGAATCGAATCTTCAACAGGTCTCTCTGATGATGAGATCGATAAGATGGTTCAGGATGCTGAGCTACATGCAGATGAAGATAAGGCAGAGAGAGAGAAGATCGAAGTGACCAACCAGGCCGACAATCTGATCTACTCTACTGAGAAATCACTCAAGGATTATGGAGATAAGATCTCTGATGAAGACAAGAGTGCTATCGAAGTTGCAAAAGAAGAGTTGAGATCAGCATTGACCGCTGGAGATGTCGAGCAGATCAAAGCTAAGATGGAAACACTTCAGCAGGCAGCCTACAAACTTGCAGAAGAGGTCTATAAACAGGCTTCAACTGAAGAGGGAGCTCAGCCTGGCGCTGAGGGAGCGGCAGCACAGAAAGAACAGCCAACTAACGATGACAATGTCGAAGATGCAGACTTTGAAGTCGTTGATGATGATAACTAGAAATAAAGGAAGTCTTGAGTCTTGAGTAAAAGAGATTATTATGAAGTGTTGGGAGTCCAGAAAGGGGCTACTGACGATGAGATCAAAAAAGCATATCGTAAATTGGCGATAAAGTTCCACCCGGATAAGAATCCGGGGGACCATAAGGCAGAAGAGTCTTTCAAAGAGGCGACTGAAGCCTATGAAGTACTGAGCAACGAGCAGAAACGTCAAGCCTATGATCAGTTCGGGTTTGCGGGAGTTGATGGAATGAATGGGGGCGCCCATGATTATTCATCAGTATTCCGTGATTTTAGCGATATCTTTGGTGATGTCGGAGGCATATTCGACTCGTTCTTCGGAGGGAGTGGTGGACGTCAATCTACCGGAAGAGGCGGACCTGCACATGGGGCCAACCTTCGGTATAATCTCGACATCGATTTCAAGGATGCCGTCTTCGGTATCAAAGCTGAGGTCGCTTACTCAAGAAATATCTCCTGTTCTGTTTGCGGCGGATCAGGCGGAAGCGGCCGAAAGGTATGCCCTACTTGTGGTGGTACCGGTCAAGTGCGAAGGAACTCAGGTTTCTTCTCCATAGCTTCTACCTGTCCTAGCTGTAATGGAGAGGGCTTTGTCATTGAGAACCCCTGTACCCATTGCCATGGTAAGGGTGTGACAAAGAAACAGCAGAAAATAAAAGTCACCATACCTGCGGGAATTGATTCTGGAAAGAGAATCAGTATCTCAGGACAAGGTGACGCAGGTCCTAACGGCGGTCCATCCGGTGATCTGTATGTCTATGTGACAGTTCGTCCTCATAACTATTTTGAGAGAGACGGGAATGACCTTTATTGTGTTATCCCTATCTCAGTGACGCAGGCCACATTGGGTACAGAAATAGAAGTTAACACCATCGATGATACCCGAGTTAAGATCAAGATTCCATCAGGAGTTCAGAATGGGAAGATACTTCGACTGAAGAATAGAGGTGTCCCCTTCTTGCATAATTCTGATAGACGTGGAGATATGTATATTAAACTACATATTCAAATACCTAAACGGGTTTCATCGAAAGCTAAAGCACTTCTTAGGGAGCTTTCAGATGTTATCGGAGAGAATGGCAAACCGGATCCCGTCCCATTATCAGAGTTATAAAAAATGTCAGAATTGATTATTGGATTTCATCCTATCGAAGAGGCCATCAAGACTGCTGGCCCCTCATCTATCCTCTATGTGGATCAGCAGCCGAACAAGCGTAATAGCCTTCTCTCGAAAGAGGCGACGAAACAGCATGTTCAGGTAAAACAGGTTGCACCTGCTGAATTTGACCGACTTGTCGGCAAACAGGCTAAGCATAAGGGAGCAGTACTGCTCTACAGCCCAAAGGCGGCAGCTAGTCGCAAGTTAGATATTAAAAAGTATCTAGAACAGCTTGGAGAGAAGAAAGATGCCCTAGTGCTCTTTCTCGATGGTATCACTGATCCACAGAACCTCGGAGCGATACTGCGAAGTGCAGATCTCTTCAATGTGGATCTAGTAGTGATCCCAGAAAGAAGAAGTGCTTCTCAGAACACGACTGTCATGAAAGTATCTGCAGGAGCATCACGATATGTTCCGGTACTCACTGTGAAGAATCTTGTTCGAGAGATGCAGACCATGCAGCAGGAAGGTTTCTGGTTCTATGGTGCAGATATGGGCGGAGATCCCGTTCATACCGTCAAGATGGATGGTAGAGTAGCACTCGTTCTAGGATCAGAGGGAGCAGGACTCGGACGTCTCGTCCATGATACCTGTGACAAGATCATAGCGATCCCTATCGGAGGTCATATCGACTCACTCAACGTATCAGTTGCAGCAGGTGTCCTCCTGTATGAAGTACGAAGAGGAAAGATAAAGTAGCTATTACCTAAAGAAGATGAATAAAAAAAGACGATGCATGCATCGTCTTTTTTGTTGCTCTAGATAGAACGGCTATTCGTGGAAGAACTTGTTTCCGATATCTGATCGAGACCAGGCGCCTTTAAAGGAAATATCGGGTAGGGTAGCATAGGCTGCACTGTTAGCTTCGATGATGTTGGTCCCAAGACCGACGACGGTGAAACATCGGCCACCCTTGGTCATGAGCTTATCACGATATTTCTCGACCGCACCATAGAATACTATCGAGTTCTCGATAACCATGTTGCAGGATGCTAACGGTGATAAGGTGATGGATTTATCTATCTGAGGATATGAAGGATATCCTTCACTTGCGATGACGATAGCTACTGATGACTGATTCGATACCTTCAGATTGAAATCTGCGATATTTCCAGACAGGAGTGCATCGAACATGTCAAGGAAGTCTGAGTTGATCAGCGGGAGCATCGCTTGCGTCGCCGGGTCATTGAACCTGACGTGGTAATCGACAAGCTTCGGTCCTTCACTCGTAAGTATCAGGGAGAAGATCAAAATACCTTTATAGGAGAAGCCCTCTTCTTTCATGCCCGCTAGAGCAGGTTTCACGATATTCTCAATGATCTTTCTGTTGTTATCTCTGCCAAGTACGGGGACGGGACAGATTGAACCCATTCCGCCGGTTGCCGCACCTTTATCTTGCTCTTCTGCCTTCGTGTATTCTGAACTGATCGGTAGCATGAGGTAGTTCTCACCATCAGTTAGGACAGAGAGTGTCAGGGGCATCCCTTTAAGATGCTCTTCTATCAGGATCTCGTCATCTTTGAGTAGTTCGTCCCCAAAGACTAGGAGTGCTTCAGGGTCAGATGAATCGAGCATGACTCTACTGGGTGCAAGACCATTCTTCTTGATGACGAAACGTATACCTGGATGTGTTTCTATATGTTGGATCAGTTCCGCTGATGAGCTTACGATAGCATGCTCTGGCATCGGGATATGATGTCTCGTTGAGAACTCTCGTGCGAATGAACGATCTCCCTCGAGTTTGACTGCATGCTTGGTGGCACCGAAGGTCTTGATCCCCTCTTCGAGAAGAACATCGACCACACCAGATGCGATCGGACTCTCTGTACCAGCGAACACGATATCTATCTTATGATCATGACAAGCCTGGAGTACTGCCTGTGGATCAGAAGGATCTATTTCAGGGAGGTTGATTCCCAGCTTCTCTGTACCAGCATTCCCTGGGGCAATAAAGAGACCTGAGATCCTTCTACTCTTTGAGAATTTCCATGTGATGGCATGATCTTTAGCACCAGATCCTAAAACTAGAACTTTCAACTGTTATGCTCCTCATGATAGTTAGAATACAAAGCAGATACATATACTAAGGTTGATTGAGGTAATAAAGATGCTCTGTAACTGAAGAAACACTATCATTCATGAGGTTATTGGTCAAGAGTAAGGATTGCCTGGTAGTCAGCTCTTGTCTGGGCATGGACGATATCACCACGTAATGTAGCAGCTCCTGGAAGCCCTTTCGTATAGGCACAGACCTGCTTTCGCATCTCTCTGCAGGCAGCAGCCTCTCCCTTGTCTCTGATGGTCGCATCAAGCTGTTCGAAGAGTCTCAGGTACCTCTCGTTACGGGTAGCTACAGGGGGGGCGGTCCCCGTGGTGAGCAGCTCTTTCGTCTGAGAGAAGATGAAGGGGTTGCCGATAGCACCTCGTGCGAACATGAGGCCATCTATCCCTGTTTCCTCTAGCATTCGTCTCGCAGCATCAGCACTCATCAGATCTCCAGATCCGAATACCGGGATTGAGACATGTTCTTTGAGTCTCGTAAGGTGCTCCCAGTCGGCCGTTCCTGAATATCCTTGGGATCGAGTCCGTGCATGCATCGTGATCAATGAAGCTCCAGCCTCACAGGCGAGTTCTGCGACCTGAAGGTAGTTGATGGAATCTACATCCCATCCTAATCGTATCTTGACGGTGACAGGTATACCTGACTCCTTCACGAGAACAGAGATGATCTCTTTGATCTTCTCTGGAGTCTTGTGAAGGGCTGATCCCGCTCCTGTCTTGACGACTTTCGGGACAGGGCATCCGCAATTGAGGTCTATGATCGTCGGATTAAAACGCATGACTCCTTCAATAGCTCTCTGAGCGACTGAGGCTTCAGGCATGAAAAGTTGTATGGCAAAGCGATCCTCTGACTCGGCTCGAGCCATGAGAGCTTCAGTCTTCTTGTTCCCACGGGCAACAGCTTCAGCAGATACCATCTCCGAATAGGTGAGGGAAGCTCCCTCCTCAATGCATATATGACGAAACCCCTTGTCGGTAAAACCGGCAAGGGGTGCTAGGAAGAGGTTTCCAGGTACGGAAAGATTTCCGATCGTTATAGGATGATATAATCCAGAATTAGTTCCCATAGTCTCTCATCGTGCTTATGCATCAGCAGGCAGATTGAAGATCCTCAAGGAGTTCTCATAAAGAGCTTCCGCTACGACTTCGATCGGTTGGTCTCTGATCTCAGCTATCGCTTCTGCGACCTCACTGAGGTATGCAGGTTTATTTCTCTTGCCTTTATATCGTGAAGGCACCATGAAGGGGCTCTCAGTCTCTATGAGGATCCTTTCAAGAGGGAGTCTTGCTGCAGTCTCGTGAAGGTTCTTCGCGTTCCTGTAGGTGACATTACCTGCAAAGGAGACATAGAGATTCATATCGATCGCTCTCTTAGCATAGTTCCAGTCTTCAGAGTAACAGTGGAGAATACCGCCCTTTTCTATAGGTCTGTCTCTGAGGATACTCATGATATCCTCTCCGGCCTCTCTGTTATGGATGATGATAGGAAGACCTAGGCTATTAGCCATATCGATCTGTCTGATGAACAGTTCAATCTGAGATTTCTTGTCACCGAATTTTCTATAATAGTCGAGACCTATCTCTCCGATCGCTACTACACGGTCAAAAGAGGCTCCTTTTCTGATCTTATCTTCCCAGTCGAGTCCTGGGGTTGCCACTTCAGAAGGAGAGACTCCTACCGCGTGATATACATTAGCAGCTGTTTTTAGATTATCGTAGATCTGAAAGAAGTCTCCGAGACTATTACATATACTGACAATGTGTTTGACTTCAGCTCGCTTTGCTCTCTGAATTATTAACAATTGTTCCATCTGATCTTCATGGATCAGACCAATGTGCGCGTGAGTATCAAAATACTGCATGTTACCTAACCATTGATTACTTAAGATTTGATGTCTGCTAGAGACATATCTTAAAGATAGCATTAAGATGCGTGAATCGTCAATTACATTTGACAATTATTTATCTGCATGGTAGCGTAGATGAGATTTTATATATGTTCAAGCTAATTATTTTATATGGAAAAAGATAGCAGAACACTCCTGTGCTACGAATCTGTTAAATAGCACATACGAATGCATGCAAATGCCCAGCTATGGTGAGTGCAAAGATCTTTGTTCAGCTTGACCATCATCTCGATGCATGGTATGAAGAAGTTTATTGTACGAATAGATTTAGATAAAAAAAGAGTATAGAAATATTTTATGAGCAGAAAAAGAAATAAGAAAGGTCAACCCGAAGGGCAGGAACCTCATAATGAGTCTGGAGCTGCACGAAAGAAACAGCAGCAACCAAGACAGAATAAACGTGAAAACTCCGGTGGCGCACCACAAGATAATACCCCTAAGTATGATCATGCACCGACTTATGTCTATCTGATCAAGAATCAGAAGACCAGTGAGACCTATATCTGTGGAAGTGAGACTGCGATCGATCCTGAATCCTTTGTCGTAGCTCCTACGAGATACGGGCTTGATATGGCGATGAATCTTGGGTACATCAGATCAAAGATGCTCTCAACGGTAGTGAAAGAACTTGCCGAGAAAGCTGAAGTCGCAGATTTCGTTGAGGAGTCTAAAGGGTGTGAATCCTGTAAAGACTGTCCTGAGAACCAGACAGAGATGCTTATCGAGGATGAGACCGAGACTGAGACTGAGATAGATGTAGTTGTTGAAGATGAGATTGAGATAGATGTTACTGTTGAAGTCGAAGAGGAAGTAGAGACACCCGAGGATGTCGAAGCCGATGCTGAGATGGAGATCGAAGAAGAACGTGAACAGCTATTCGAGAAGGCACTTGAACAAGAGAAGGCTGATCGAGATAAATCATTTAAGAATATGGATAGGATCGAGCGAGTCGCAGATGATTATGATCTGATGCACTACAAGGAGAACCTTGAGAAGTCTCTACAGGCTATGAGCGTGTGTAAAGAGAAGATCAAGACTCACAAGCTCGATATGAAACTCGTAGATGCACACTATCTGTTATGTGAATCAAAAGTATTGTTCTTCTTCACTGCGGAGAATCGAGTCGATTTTCGAGAGCTAGTCAAAGATCTTGTATCTGTATTCAGGATGAGGATAGAGCTTAGACAGATCGGTGTTCGTGATGAATCACGAGTTCTCGGTGGATTAGGTGTCTGTGGTAGGGATTACTGCTGTCATGGGGTTACCGATCATCTGAGACCGGTATCGATCAAGATGGCAAAAGAGCAGAACCTCTCGTTGAATTCCATGAAGATCTCAGGTCCCTGCGGAAGACTCCTATGCTGTCTTGCCTATGAGTATGATTTCTATAAAGAGGTGAAGTCAAAACTTCCTTCTGTCGGGAATCGTCTAAAGATCCGGTCTGAATTGTTGAAGATCAGTGAAGTGAATATCCTGTCTAAGAAGTACCACTTGACCGCATCTGATGGGAGAATGTTAATGATCCCCTTTGAGAAGGTCGTTTATAACAAGGATATGAGCCGATGGGACGTTGATCAGAAATATATAGAAGAAGTTTTGTCTGTATAATAAGATATCTTTATTGACAGGTTTTAAACTCTATGGTATTTTTTCAAACCGTTAGTAGTTATGAGAAATTTTGGATAATTGAAGTCCATCATGATAGATAATAATTAGTAAGAGTATATTGGAGGTACATCCGTGGCAAATAATAAGTCAGCAGAAAAACGAAATAATCAGAATACCGCTCGAAGAGAACAGAATCGAAAAGCAAAAAGTAGTATCAGAACAGCGACAAAGAGATTCAAGCTTGCAGTTGAACAGAAAGATTCAGAATTAGCATCAACTCAATTACGACAGGTAGTTAAACTTATCGATACATCTACCGGTAAAGGACTCTTTCATAAGAACACTGCAGCAAGAAAGAAGTCAAGACTTACCGCACAGTTCAACAAGCTTTCCTAGAGTAAACAATTATTCATGGTCGTCTAAGTGGTGACCGATATACGATTGCATGTCTTACGGTACCCCCGGTAAGGCAGCATCCATTTACCGGCAGACTGTTTGCCGGAGATATATAGAATAAACAAGGAGGGATTATGGCATCCCGAAAACTTACGAAAGCAGAGATTATTGAACATGTTCATGAGAAATTAGGATTAAGCAGATCTGATGTACATCAGATCATTGATGAGTTCTTCATCGAATTGAAAGAAGGTCTTGAAGACGATAAAGTGATCGAGCTTCGAGGATTTGGAACATTCGAGATCCGTACCCGAAAAGGTAGGGAGAGAGCAAGGAATCCTAAGACTGGCGAGATCGTTGCTGTTAACACTCATGGTGTAGCAGTCTTTCGACCTGGTAAAGAGCTGAAAGATCTCGCATGGGATCTACGAAAATAGACATCAATTCATCAGAGAGTTGCAATGACATTAACATCACAAGCGTTGACTCAACAGAAGAGAGACCTCAGAACCTACGGTTCTGAGGTCTTATTATTATTAGCAGGTGCACTATTATTCGCACTAGGGTTCCCGAGTTTCATATCAGATAATGGTATAGGTATCTTCGGGTTCATCGCATTGATACCGGTTCTAGCGGTCATTAAGAATGCTCCCTGGAAAGTCACCTGGTTCTACGGGTGGTTCTACGGACTGACGAGTTACCTGATCTTCAACTACTGGTTATCGAGTTTTCATCCATTAGCTATATTCATATCACCCCTGGTATTCAGTTTCTATGGGATATTCCTGTTCCCTATTCTGAAGTGGGCGATCAGTCTCTTTCCGACCTATGGCTATCTTCTCCAGACTATGATCTGGATAGGGTATGAGCTATTAAGGACAAAAGGCTTCTTCGGTTATGCCTATGGGATCCTGGGCTATACGCAGTATCGTTTCATTCCCTTCATCCAGATCTCTTCGGTATTCGGTGTCTGGGGTGTGACCCTTATGACGGTATTCCCCTCGATCATGGGCGGAAATCTCTTCGGGGATATCCTGAATGGGAGTTTTATCTGTAATAAGAGATCCTTTGCTGCTTATTTCAAAAGACATCGTATCTCGATCTATGCCTATATCCTCCTGTTCATCGCCGTGCTCATCTTTGGTTTCGTTTCCATAGCGAACCATGAGAAGGAAGAGCCGGATAGAGTCTGGAGAGTCGCAGTCATCCAGCATAATGCTGATTCCTGGAAAGGTGGGTTCACCACCTACCAGCAGAACTTCAACAATCTGAGAAGATTGAGTCTAGAAGCATTAGCTCATGGAGATCCTGAGATCATCATCTGGTCTGAGACTGCCTTCATACCGGCGATCTACTGGCATAGCAATTATAAGACGGATGAGAGGATGTATGGACTTGTTGATGAGTTCCTGACATTCGCAAACGGACTTCCTGTTCCACTTCTGACCGGTAATGATGACGGAAGATTGAAAGATGAGAGTAAAGATCCGGTAAATGCTGATGGCTCCTATAATCGTATCGATTATAATGCCGTAGTACTCTTTGAGGATGGACAGTTTGAGACTTCCTATCGTAAACAGCATCTCGTACCTATGACCGAACACTTTCCCTATGAGAAGACCTTCCCGAGGCTCTATCAGTACCTCAGAGATCATAAGTATCATTTCTGGGAGAAGGGTTTGATCCCGGTCGTATTCGATGCGAATGATGGGGTGACATTCTCTACACCTATCTGCTTTGAGGATATCTTCGGGTATCTCTCTGCTGAGTTCGTTCAGGCCGGAGCTGACGTCATCGTCAACATGACCAATGATTCTTGGTCAGGTTCTGTCGCAGCAGAGGTCCAGCATTCGGCTATGGCAGTCTTCAGATCTGTTGAGAATAGACGGTCCACGGTTCGAGGCACTAACTCAGGCATATCGGTCGTCATTGACCCTCTTGGTCGTGAGCTTGCATCTATGGAACCCTTTCAGAAGGGGTATATGAATGCAGATGTACCGATCTATACCTATGCTGATACGATCTACACAAGATATATCAACTGGTTCCCAAGGCTGATGATCTATCTATCGATGCTCATCTTGGTGGTGGGTTCGTTATGGAGAATGAGAGAGAAGATGCAGGCCAAAAAGAGGAACTGATGAAGAGAGCTGCAATATGTATCATCGGATCAGAACTCGTACGGGGTATCATACAAGATTCACACGGGAAGACGATCGCAACTGATCTTACCCGATTAGGTTATACGACCACTGAGATCACCATCATTCCTGATGACGGTTCGATCAGTGGGGTGCTAGAGCGTTTAGCAAACTCAGTCGATCTGATCATCACCACCGGTGGGCTTGGACCCACCTCTGATGATATCACTCGAGATGCCATCGCTGATCTTTTTGATCTCTCTCTCAAAGTCGATGAGGCTGCGAAGGATCATCTGGTAAGTCAGGTCGGTTCTCAGCTCAATGATGCGAATCTTCGACAGGTCCTGATACCTGAAGGTTTCTCTATTCTCCCTAATGGATATGGTACTGCTCCAGGTTTCTGTAGACCTGGAAGTTTCTATGCACTCCCGGGACCTCCCAAAGAGATGCTCCCTATGTGGAACCATGTTGTCATACCTAACTTACAAGAGGGGCTCGGACCTATTCGTATTGAGGAACGTCTGGAAGTCTCTGTGATGTTCGTGCCTGAATCACTCCTCGAAGAGGCCTGTGCCTCTGCTGTTGCAGAAGTCGCTTCACAGATGGGAGTAGCTCTATCAGAGATGCCCGTATGGGGAACACGAGTACAGCTGTATCGTATCAGTCTCTATCTACAAGGTGGAACAAAAGAGACAAGAGAGGCTGTTCTTGTAAGACTCCAAGAAGATATCGGAGAAGAACGACTACGAGCGGGGGACGTCCAGGCTGTAGATCTCCTCTCTGAGCTTCTTAAAGAGAAGGGACTCACAATCGCTGGAGCAGAATCCTGTACTGGTGGACTTGCCGGTACACTTCTTACCGATGCTCCCGGTTCCTCCTCATATTTCTGGGGATCGATGGTGACCTATGCGAACGAGGCGAAAGAACGTGTGTTAGCAGTAGCTCCTGAGACCCTGATGAACTTTGGTGCAGTCTCTTCCCAGACGGTCAAAGCCATGGCTGAAGGTGTGTTATCCCTCTCCGGGGTAGCTGCCTCATTCAGTATCTCTGGTATCGCAGGCCCTACAGGGGGCACCGAGGAGAAACCGGTTGGGACTGTATGGTTCGGCTTCTCTAGTTCTTTTCGTGAGTCAGAGCAGGTTTCGCTATATTTCAGACCCTATACCCGTGATTCAGTTCGGAGAAGAGCCGCTATTTGTGCTATTTTATTACTTGAACAGTATGTAAAGGGTAATAAGCTCCTTGACATTGTTAACCAGTGGCAATATATTTAATATACCTTATGGGCTTTAAGCGCCCATGTATGTTCGAATTATCTTTGATGTAGTATGACGTTTGAAATTCATATTACCATTATCATCATTTTTTACATAACACATACATATTTTATTTTAGAGTTGGAGATTAATATTTCATGGCATCAGACGTACCACGTACAGATGAGACTGGTGAGATCGTTGTATCTAAACCAGAATCTGTGAAAAAAACCACTCCTGTAGCGCAGAATACTGTTGTTACAGGTCCTGAAGAAACCCCGAAAAAACGAGTAGTAACAAGGCGAAAACCTGCTAAGAAGGTGATTATGGCGCAGAAGAGTGATTCAGAATTGTCTGAGGTTATTCCTGTTTCAGAGGAAAAACCTGCTAAGAAACCGGTTAGAAAACGTCCTGCAAAGAAAGCTATAGAAGAACAGTCGGAAACGACTGCTGCACCTACGGAAGCTGAACCTGTAGTGAAGAAGAGTCGCAAACCGGCTGCAAAACGGACGAAGCAGGCCGATCCTATTGTTGCTGAAGCACCGGTAGTACCTGTGAAAACTGCACCTGTAGCTGAAGCACCGGTAAAAGCTGCACCTGTAGCACCTGTAGCACCTGTAGCACCTGTTGTAGGACGTGTAGAGAGGACTGAAGATGTCCAACCTACCCTATCGACGGCACCTGTTGAGGATCAGCGATCGAAACAACCGCAGAGAAACACACGGCAAGACCAGAAACGAAAGAACAATAACAATAAGAACAATAATAACAGCAGCAGCAGCAGCAGTAGTAACAGTAACAGTAACAGTAACAGTAACAGTAACAGTAAGAGTTTCCATAACAACAAGACATCAAGAAACACCACTAACGGATATCAGAAACGTCGAAACAACAATAATGAACAGCCTCTGCCGGATCGACCACCAGATCTGTTCGATGTTCCGAACAGACTCGAGGTCCATGGTGTCGAGATGAGTATCAATGATCTCACAGATATGAGTGTTCCAGATCTTCGTGATATGGCTCAGGAGCAAGGGCTCCCTATTGAACCATTATTAACTATGAAGAAACAGGAGATCATCGTAGAGATCCTAAAGATGCATACCAAGGGTGGCGGTATTATCGTCGCTTATGGCTCTCTAGAGATCCTTCCCGATGGATATGGATTTCTCAGATCACCTCAGAACAGTTATCTTCCTGGACAGGATGATATCTATATATCACCATCACAGATACGTCTCTTCAATCTGAAGACTGGAGATACGGTCTATGGTCAGATAAGACCTCCTAAGGATGCAGAACGATTCTTCGCTATGCTGAGAGTCGAGACGGTGAACCATGATGATCCAAGTGTTGCTCAGACGAGAGTGAACTTCGATAGTATGACACCGCTCTATCCTGAAGAACGTCTGAATCTAGAACCGAAGAACAATGATGTATCAACAAGGATCATCAACCTGTTCTGTCCTATCGGTAAAGGTCAGCGTGGTCTGATCGTATCACCTCCAAGAACTGGTAAGACGGTCCTCTTACAGAAGATCGCTAATGCCATATCAGAGAATCATCCTGAAGTAGAACTCATCGTTCTCTTGATCGATGAGCGACCGGAAGAGGTCACTGATATGAGAAGGAGTGTGAAGGGTGAGGTCATCGCATCAACATTCGATGAGCAGTCATCTAGACACGTTTCAGTTGCAGAGATGGTCATTGAGAAGGCTAAACGACTTGTAGAGCATAAGAGAGATGTTGTCATCCTCCTAGACTCTATCACCCGTTTAGCACGAGCTTATAACCAGACGGTACCTACTTCCGGTA
>CAZLZY010000006.1:0-9546 GCA_964564075.1 uncultured Spirochaetales bacterium | reverse complement strand
CATAAACCAAAGAGATTCTTTGGAGCTGCACGAAACATCGAGTTCGGTGGATCTCTTACTATCGTCGCAACCGCTCTTATCGAGACTGGTTCTCGAATGGATGAGGTCATCTTCGAAGAGTTCAAGGGAACTGGTAATAATGAGATCATACTTGATAGAAGGATGTCTGATAGAAGACTCTATCCTGCTATCAACCTCAAGCGTTCTGGTACTCGAAGAGAGGACCTATTACTTGCAGAAGGTGAGATCAGTAAGATGTGGATACTAAGAAATGCATTAAATTCACTCGAAGATATCGAGATGACTGAATTGCTGATTGACAAGATGCGTAAAAGTAAGAATAATGAGTCATTCTTACGATCAATGAACACTACCGATATGAGTAGGTAGGTTACGACCCGACAAGTATTTCTAGAAAACCAAGAACTGGCTTGTCTAAAAGTGGTCGATTGATTATATTTTCACAAGAAGAAAATATGGTCGGTTCGATCGTCTATTTTTTTGTGAAGAGGACAACGGTGTGACCTCTTCATTCCTTAGATACCTAGTTATCTGTACTTAGCAGATAACTTCATATATAGCGGAGGATACGACTATGAAAAAGGGAATTCATCCAAAATACGAGATGACCACAATCACTTGTGCTTGTGGAAATGTGATTGAGACTCGTTCTACAGCAAAGAATATCGAGACTGAAATTTGTTCAGCTTGTCACCCTTTCTTTACTGGAAAGCAGAAACTGGTTGATACAGCCGGTCGAGTTGAGCGATTCAACAAAAAGTACGGGATCAAAGCTTTATAAGCTTCTCGGACAAAAAAAAGGTATAAGAATCAGGGACAGTCATATGACTGTCTCTTTTTTTTGTACACTCATCAGCGCAAGTGTTTTCTCACGACATCGCTCGGACCACTGCTTCAACTCCTATTTATGGGTTTTGATTGCAGAAAGGGTCGGGGAAGTGTGAATTAGGAAAGCTCTTTTACAAAATACGTGTAATATATAGTCAAAAACTCTCTTATAGTATTTTATTTGGTTGAGATTTTAATTGCATAAACAAAATAATTGCCATACAATTGATTAGGGGAGTCCACATGACGAGCATTCATGAGCTTCACAGTAAGGAGTACGGCGAACTACCAGAAGTTGCCGTATCTGTCCCTGGGGTTATAACCCTCATGGGAGAATATTCCGATCTCTGTGATGGCTATGCACTAACAGGCGCTGTTGATTGTACAACTGAGATCTCAATCTCTAGAAGAACTGATAATTCTTTGCGCTTTTACTCCGCTGAGCTTGATGAGAGAAAACGAACCACGATCCCCAATCTGAAATATCGAAGAGAAGACCGCTGGGCTAATTATATCAAGGGAGTACTCTATGAGACCTATCGGAGGAACTTCCTCTTCAAAGGTCTTAATATTACTGTGAAATCGAATATTCCCCAACGAGTAGGGTTGAGAGCCTCAACGGCTGTCTGTACTTCGACAGCACTTGCATTGAAAGAACTCTTTGCCTTTGATGTGGATGATAATCAATTGATCCAGGCGATCTATTTCGCAGAGACCTCCTTCTTACAGTCTAAATCACGACTCGTCGATATCATGACCATGTTGAATGCGAAAGAGGGGTACGTGATGCTCTTCGATCTTCATTCCTTCGAATTCTCCTATATCCCAGTTGATATGGGTTCTGATGTCTTCTTGATCACAGAGAGCAATGTCCCTCCCTTCCCAGTACGGGAAGAGATCGTTTATAGAGAAGATGAGTGCCAGCAAGGTTTGGCCGTCATGAGATCCAAGCTTCAGGGTGGTTTTATCAGAGACTATTCGATCGGTGCGATCAATGCAGCTGCAGCTCCTCTTCCTGAAGAGCAGAAGCGTTTTTGTGTCTATGTTCTCGAAGAGAGTAATCGAGTTCAGGAGGCAGGCCACGCTCTTGAACAAAAAGACTCCTTGGCATATGGTAGGTTCATGAATAGGTCCCAGGCTGGGATTAGAGACCAATTCGAGGTCTCCTGTCCTGAGATTGATTGGTTGACCAAACGTGCGATTGAGATCAATGGGTGTTACGGTGCCAATATGATCGGTCCCGGATTCGGAGGCAGTACCTTGTCTCTCATGACTCAACCTGCTCGTGATGACTACATTAAACGATTAGAGGAGTATGAGCACATTTTTGGGTTCCATCCTGAGCTGATAGAGTATCGTCCCATGGGGAAAGCCCGTATCTTGTGATCTGAATAGCAAAAGCATGAAAATCCTAATAACTAACGATGACGGTATCCATAGTGATGGTCTTATGATCCTTGCAGCAGCTGTGCGTGAAGCCGGCCATGAGGTATGGGTCTGTGCTCCTGATACTGAACGAAGTGCCTATTCCCACGCCATATCCTTAAAGAGACCAGTAAGATTCCATGAGATAGAACCTCAAGTATACACCTGTAGCGGGACACCTGTTGACTGTGTGTTCTATGGACTGAAAGGTGCCTTACCTATGGAACCTGAGCTGGTGATCTCTGGTATCAACAGAGGCTACAATGTTGGGACTGATATCATCTATTCAGGGACTGTCGGAGCTGCACGAGAGAGCGCTCTTCACAAGATCCCTTCGATCGCGATCTCTGCAGAAGGTTTTGAACCACCCTTTCCCTTTGAACAAGCGGCCTCTTTTCTCGTTGAACATCTCGAAGAGTTCCTAAGATTGTGGACCCTGAACATCGTGATCAACATCAATGTCCCTCTTGCCCCTGATGGGAGCTGGGGAGCTGCTACACCACAACATCGAGATTATGATGATAAGATCCAGCCCTTTCAGGTGAGAGATAAGGAGATCTACTACCTTCTTGCCGGAGGGAACTCGACTACGAGGAAGTTCGTCATCGACCCAGGTTCGGATATGGATCTATTAAAAAGAAATATCATTGCAGTGACTCCTCTGTATATACATCCAACGATGGATACGGTACAGTATGAAGCCTTTAAGAAGCTACAGGAGCATAGCGGGATATGATACGAATGAAGCGATGGGTTAAACAGATCAAGGACCTCAAAGGGGAGCAATGGGAAGGCCATTGTCACCAATGTGGTTTATGCTGTCATGAGAAGACCATCGTCGGAAAGGATATCATCTATGATCTTGATCAATGGTGTGAGCACTATGATCCAGAGACTAAGTTATGCCGAATCTATGCAAAGAGACTGACTGAACATGCAAGATGCAGATCGGTCAATCTCTATAGAGCGATGTTCGCATCGTATCTTCCCCCTACCTGCGGGTATGTAGAGTGGGCTACTAAGCACCATCTACGCTTCGCCCCCTACCGACGGGTCCAGTATGTCAGAGAGAGTTCAGACGAAGACCCCGAGATCAACACCTTACTGACTGCTCAAGTAGATTAAAAACTTGACGGTCGTTTCCTCAATCAGTATGTTAATATCACCAATGGATCACTTATTGTGAGCTATTAATCATCAGACAGGACTACTGTCTGATACAAGGAAAGTGTTGAGATAAACTTATGAATAGAAAGATAGTCTATTTAGATAATAACGCGACAACCCCTGTCGCTCCCGAGGTGAAGGAGATCATTCTTGAGACCCTCGATATTTATGGCAATGCATCAAGTATGCATGGTCCGGGAAGACTTGCGAGTGCTGCAGTCTCCCATTCCAGAAAGTATGTCGCCTCTTTGATCGGGGCAGAACCAGAAGAGATCATCTTCACTGGAGGAGGTTCTGAATCGAACAATACGGTTCTGAACCTAGTCTTCTCTGATATCTTCGAGAACTCTAAGAGGAACCGGATCATCACCACGAGAATCGAACATCCGAGTATCTTCGAGACTGTTCAGACCCTTGAAGTCAAAGGCATCAAGGTGACCCTCATCGGCGTCGATGGAAAGGGTAATCTGAATATGGGTGAACTCGAAGAGGCTATCGGAGATGATGTGGCTATCGTCTCGATCATGATGGCTAATAATGAGATCGGAACAATCATCGATATCGAAAAAGCTACCAAGATCGCTCATAGCTGTGGAGCTCTGTTTCACACTGATGCGGTTCAGGCTGTAGGAAAGATCCCGGTAGATGTGAAAGAACTCGATGTTGATTTCCTGAGTCTTTCAGGACATAAACTCTATGCCCAGAAGGGGATCGGAGCTCTCTTCATCAAGAAAGGTATACCGTTCTGTCCCCTGATCCATGGTGGTCACCAGGAACGTGGACGAAGAGCTGGAACCTATAACAATACCGGTATCATCGCCTTAGGTCGGGCAGCACAGCTCGCAGAAGCGCAGATGGCGTATGAGATGCCAAGAGAACGATTGCTGCGAGATGATCTTAAAAAGAGGCTTCTCGCGACCGTGCCGAACATCACCATCAATGGTGATCAGGAAGCGATCCTTCCCGGTACGCTCAATGTCTCGTTCCCCGGAGCAGAGGGGGAAGCGATCCTTCTCTATCTTGATCTAGAGGGAATAGCAGTCTCTACCGGATCAGCCTGTGCAACAGGATCTTTAGAAGCATCATATGTTCTTCTTGAACTGGGATTGGGGCCGGAGTTAGCACATAGTTCTATACGTTTCAGCTTAGGTGCTTATAACACACAAGAGGATGTGGATTTCGTAATGGAAAAACTTCCTCCGATCATCAAGAAGATAAGGGAGATGTCAACATTATGAGTTTTATGGATGAATGGGTATATACCGATACAGTAAAGGATCATTTCATGAATCCTAAGAATATCCTGAGTGATCCTGATTATAAAGAGGATGGGAAGGGACTCGTAGGCTCTATGGCCTGCGGAGACCAGATGTTCGTCGCTCTGAAGATAGAGAATGATGTAGTCGTAGACCTGAAATGGAAGACCTATGGCTGTGCATCAGCGATAGCTAGTACCTCCATGATGTCAGAGATGGCTATTGGCATGACCTTGGATGAGGCCTACCACCTTACCCCTCAGATGATCACCGATAAGCTCGGCGGTCTTCCTAATCATAAGTTCCATTGCTCCGTCCTTGGGGATAAAGCACTCAGAGCAGCTATTGATGATTATCTTGAAAGAGTAGGACGAGACAACCCCTTCAAGAAGAGTGTTGCGAAGGTCATCTGTGAATGTAAGGGTGTTACCGATCAGCAGATCGAAGCTCTTGTTCAGAATGAGGAGGCTCTTACCTTCGAACAGCTACAGGAACAGACAGGACTCGGAACGGTCTGCGGGAAGTGTAAGAATACGGCCCAAGAGCTATTTGATGAGCTTCTGCATATGTACGGCCATTGATATAAGACCCTATCTAGAGAGAAGGCCGGTTATAGCAGTTTGATTCCTTAATAAGGTCATTGAACGATTAGTGCATATGATCGGCCCTTCTGTTATACTGAAGATAGAGGATAAGTAGTAGGAGATATATGTCTGAAAAACATGAGATAAAGACTTTTATCGATCAGGAAGTGGAGATAGTCGAGCCGTCACCGTATCATGTGATACTGCTCAATGATGATTATACCACGATGGAATTCGTCGTGAGTGTCATCACTGATGTCTTTCACCTGCAGGCCGCTCAGGCCTCTAGGGTCATGATGGAAGTCCATACGAAAGGTCGCGGAGTTGCCGGGACCTATACGAAAGATATTGCACAGACGAAAGCAGAGACAGTGATGCGTATGGCATTTAAGAGGAACTTTCCTCTCAAATGCATCCTTGAAGAGGCTTGAAGAGCCAACTAAAGGGAGAAAGGTATGAAGGTATCAGAGATCGTACAGGAAGCGTTAGGTACAGCTTATCTAACCGCTAGAGAACATAGACACGAATATATCACACCAGAACATATGCTGTATGCGATGCTCTTCTACGATGAGACTCGTTTCATCCTAAGAGAGAGTGGTGTTGATCTTAATAAGATCAAAGAGAATCTTGAAGAGTATTTCGAGAAACGGATACCCGTCCTCGATATAGGTCGGGAACGAGAGCCTGAACAGACCCTCGGATTCCAAGAGATCATAGAACAGGCTGTATCTCATACGGACTCTTCACAGAAAGAGACCCTAGAGCTAGCAGACCTCCTTGTAGCCATCTTCGATGAGCCAGAGACCTATGGTAACTACTATCTGGTGAAGAATGGTCTGACACGTTATAACCTCACAGAGGTCATCAGTCACAAGCTGCCGACCTATCTAGAGACTCTAGAAAGACAAAAACTCGAACAGTCCGAATTCTCTCCAGACGATGAGGGACTGTTCTCATCCGAAACACCTGAAGAGGGTGATACAGGAGCCTTATCGCTCTATACCAGAAATCTGACCAAAGCTGCACGGCAGGGAGAACTCGATCCTCTTATTGGAAGAGAGAAGATCCTAGACAGGACACTACAGGTCCTCTGCAGGCGCGTGAAGAACAATCCCATACTCGTAGGAGAACCCGGTGTAGGGAAGACTGCCATGGCAAGTGGTGTCGCTTTGAGGATTGTAGAGGGAAAGGTCCCTAGACGATTACAGCAGGCAGAGATCTTCGAACTCGATATGGGAGCCCTCCTTGCAGGGACCAAATACCGTGGAGATTTCGAGGAACGATTAAAAGCTATCATGGATGAACTCAAGCTGCGAAAAGCTATACTCTTCATCGATGAGATCCATACCATCATCGGAGCAGGTTCTGTCTCAGGGGGGTCGGTCGATGGAGCTAACCTCTTGAAACCGGCGTTGGCTGATGGGAGTATCAAGTGTATCGGTTCTACGACTGAAGATGAGTTCAAGAAGATATTCAGTAAGGATGGAGCCTTATCTCGACGTTTCCAGCGGGTTACGATCCCTGAGACTACGATCGAGGAGACTGTGAAGATCCTCAAAGGCCTGCGTAGCAGATTCGAGAGTTATCACCATGTCCATTATACTGATTCAGCACTGAAGGCTGCAGTAGAACTCTCCCAGAAATTCATCAATGATCGAGCTCTGCCCGATAAGGCGATCGATGTCATCGATGAGGCTGGAGCATCTATGCAGTTGAAGGTTGCAGCAGCAAAGAAACCAGCTGCGATCACCCCAGAGATCCTCCCCCAGAATGTGATCTACCTAGATGAGGATGGGATCGGGCATGATGATCTTAAAGAGATCGTGCTTGAAGATGTGAAACGGATCGACGTCAGATATATCGAGAAGATCGTAGCGAACATAGCAAGAGTCCCGGTCAAGAGTGTGAGCAGATCGGAGATCGATCGACTCAAACTCCTTGAGCCCGAACTGAGATCTCATATCTTCGGACAGGAACAGGCCGTAGCGAGTGTGGTTAATGCCATCAAACGGTCCCGTGCCGGTTTTACCAAAGCTCAGAAACCCGTAGCCTCCTTCCTCTTCGTCGGACCTACCGGAGTCGGTAAGACCGAACTCTGTGTACAGTTAGCAGATACCCTTGGTATCCCGCTGCTACGATTCGATATGAGTGAGTATCAGGAGAAGCATACGGTCAGCAGACTCGTTGGCTCTCCTCCAGGATATGTTGGATATGATGAGGGTGGACTACTTACTGATGCTGTCAGAAAACAACCACACGCTGTGCTCCTGCTTGATGAGATCGAGAAGGCCCATGGGGACATATATAATATACTTCTGCAGATCCTTGATTATGCAACACTTACTGACAATATGGGAAAGAAGGCAGACTTTAGGAATATCATCATCATCATGACTAGTAATGCTGGAGCAAGGGATCTTGGGAAACGAATGATCGGATTCGTCGATAATAGGATCGATGATTCATCTGTCGACTCTGCACTCGAGAAGATATTCTCTCCTGAGTTCAGGAACAGACTCGATAAGATCGTCACCTTCAAACGACTTGGTCATGCTCAGATACTATCTATCGTCGATAAGGAGATCGAAGAGTTCTCCTCTCAGCTCAAGAAGAAACGAGTATCTATCACTGTGACTCCGGCTGCACGAGAATGGTTCGTAGCTTCAGGCTACTCCCATGAGTTCGGTGCAAGGAATATTGCACGAGTCATACAGGATAGACTCAAAGACTACTTCGTTGATAATATCCTCTTTGGAGATCTAAAACAGGGCGGGGTGATAACCGTCGATGTTCGTAATAAGAGACCTCAATCAGCTGATCATAAAGAGCTCATAAAAGGGATCAATGATCATCCAGAACTCTTTGATCTAGTCTTCTTATCTGAAGAATCAGTGACTAACGCATAGCTTATGGACGATATGGAGATTCCCTATTTTGATGAGTCGGTCCGGGTGACCTTCCCGGACCCTGATCCCGATGATGAGTACGGGATCGTCTTAGTAGGCGGGAATTTATCTCCTGGTATGCTGCTCTCAGCATATGAGCAGGGGGTCTTCCCCTGGTTCGAACCACATCAACCCATACTCTGGTGGAACCCTCCCGTGAGATGCATATTGCTTCCGGGAGAGTTGCATGTTTCAAGATCCATGCAGCGATTTTCCAAGAAGACAGCATTTACCGTTACCAAGAACAGAGCCTTCGAACAGGTGATACGAAACTGTAAGGAGATCTCGAGAGAGGGACAGCAGGGGACTTGGATCACTGAAGATATGGTCGATGCCTATACTCAGCTCCATCTTCTAGGATGTGTCCACTCCTATGAGGTCTGGGATGGAGAGCGCCTTATCGGTGGATTGTACGGGATAGAGATGAGCCACTATTTCTGTGGGGAGTCCATGTTCTCATACGAATCAAATGCCTCGAAACTGGCACTATTGTATCTCTATCAGGAGATGATCGTCGAAAAAGGGTACTCCTTCATCGATTTTCAGGTGACGAATCCTCATTCAGAGAGTCTTGGGGCTCGGGAGATCTCAAGAGATGCATTCATAGAGATGCTAGACCTGAGTTGACGTTTGCCAATACTCGTATTACTGTTATTATATGAAAATACCACGTTACTACTTGATGACTCTAGTTCTTCTTCTTATCTCGACAGTTGCAGGGGCCTCTGTTACTGATGATTATGAATGGTTCGAAGAGGCTTTTCTCTCTGGGAATCTCTCCTATGAAGAACTCCTATATTCTGCGCTCTCCTATGCAGCAGATGAGAGTGAGAGTTCACGTGTCATCGCATCAGGGCTCTACATCCTTGCAGGAGATGCAATTCGATGTCTTTAGCAAGACGATGTTCTTATTCTGTGGATCTGGTCATAAAGTATTGAAGATTCTCTTTTGGGATAACAACGGCTTCAGACAGGAACCCTCGCTTGGCCAAAAGACGAGGCTGAAGAAAAAAGATCATGTATGATGATATAAAGAGGGGTTGCATCATGTAATTTAGGTGGGAAGTGTAAAAATAGAAGATAATGACTTCCTAAATTACTTGAGAAACCCATAGTATCTAAATTCCAATGAGATGTTGATGTATATGGATTTTTCTCTTTTTAGGGTAGCCTTTCATATTGCCGCGAGCGAAAACTCGCTCAAATGCACAAATACAATAAGTTGTTTGACTTATGACAAATGGGTGTGTTACTTTAAAAATAGTGGGGTATCCGCTTAGCTCCTCCTCAGTCTACATCAACTGTTAAGCCCCAGTC